>JAQIBQ010000603.1 GCA_027859005.1 Prolixibacteraceae bacterium
ATTTTGCTTTTGTGTGTTTTCTTAGTGATCCTAAGGGCGGGGGGATATTAAATTCTGCTTGATTTCTTGCTTACTTCTTCATCAAGGAAGAAGTAAGAGCCCAGCCGGCTTAAGGCGAAAGATGTAAGAAGATGAAAAGACCTAGTTAATTTTATAATTAAGTATGAGTTGGTATAAAATATAATATTAGCTCATATCTTATATTCACCCGAATGTTGAACTGATCCGGTATTTCTCAATATAATACCAAAAACAACACAAAATGTTTAGTCCCCTTTAGGGGATTTAGGGGCTTTTCTTATTCCTTAGGTTTATACAATTCGGTATGTGTTTCTTTAAGCAAATCAACAATTGGAATATTTCCTGAACACTTAGATGTATCTACTTTTTGTAGGTTTTCTTCGGTGGCATAAAATCCAGGAAACCAATGTCCTTTTTCCTCGAACATGTTGTAGCGATACAATCCAAAATCTTTCATGTCGTAACATTTCCATAGCATTCTGAATCGAAGTATCTCAGGGATGTTTAATCCCGATGGATCGTTTTTCATGCAATAGCCTTCAAAGTCGGCATAAGGATCGAGTAAACGTTGTTCGTCTAATTTATATTTGATTTTGGCATCGGCTATAGAAAGTGGACACTGTGCAGGCATAATCCCATCCAATAAATCGAAACGCGATGTTTTAGGGAATCCAAATGTAAGTGTATGCACAGCAGGATTACTTAAACAGAATTTCGCATTCCATTGAATTGGGTGGTTCGGTGCCATTAAATCGACCAGCTTTTGGGGTGGATTAAAAAGTTGTCCACCTTTATCGTTGGGCGATATAATGAAAACTCCCATGTCTTTCGTCTCGGCTAAATCAATAGCTGCTTTATTGCGTTGAAAGAAATAATAATAATGGAGGTTTACAAAATCGAACATTTCTGTCTCAATTGCCTTAATAATAACCTCAACAGGAGCGTGCGTGCTAAACCCAATGTGACCAATCAGGCCTTCTTCTTTCATTTTAAGCAATTCTTCAACAGCTCCACCTGGTGCACAAACAGCATCGCAAATTTCAAAGGTGTTGATACCGTGCCAGGCGTAAAAATCGAAATAGTCGGTTTGTAAAGCTTTCATCTGATCAGCAACCATCGTACGCATTTCAGATGCGGTAGGTGCATCACCTTTGGTCATTAAAAAATACGAAGAACGATCAATCTTCAATACTTTATTCAACACATGACCGTATAAATGTTCACTCTTATTGTAACCGTAAGCAGTTTCAATTAGGTTAATACCATGATCAATAGCATTTGTAACTGCTTCAGCGCATTCGTCGATACTGTCTTGTGCAATTACATCGCGAGGGCCTTCCCATCCATGTTTGTAACGCATTCCTCCTAAGGTGATAACGCTTACTTTCTTTTCCGTCTTTCCAAAACGACGGTACTCCATTTTATGATTGATTGGTCTAACGTTTTTAAAATCCATTGAGTTATTTTATAAAGCTAAATAAAGAAATAGTAACAGGCTTTTGATAATGTGGTTTACCAAATCGACTGCAATAGTAAAAGTATTTTACTTTTATGGAGTTATCATAGTGTTAAAAATGGATGGATAAGATAAATTTCAACAAGAATAGGCTAAAATAAGTTAAACGAAGGAAGAAAAATAGCTTCGACAAGCTCAGTGACCGAACTTCGACAAGCTCAGTGATCGGGTGTTTTAACTTGTATATAACGTATATCAAAATTTGTTTGAAATTGGAACAGTGGCTGAGCTTGTCGAAGTCACCAACCCATAAACTGCATTCCTAAACCAGCTAATAAAATAATTAGTCCTGCAATAAGGTGCCAGAACTTTTCGCCATTTTTAAATTTGAGAAATGAAGTACCCTTGTATCCCAAAAAAACCATAATTAGCATTGTTGAGATGGTTGCAATGCCAAAAATAATACTTACCGATGCAACTCCTACTGCATTGTGATCTGCTGCTGGATATATTAGTAATGGAATTAATACTTCACATGGACCAAAAACAAAAATCAGAAATAGAATCCATGGAGTAATTTTGAAATTATCTGGTTTTTGCACTGCAATTTCATCCATAGGCAAGTGATGAAGTTGTCTTATTTTTCTGGGTAAAAGGAAATGGGGCAGATGAGTATGGCCTCCATGTTTAAAGAATTTATAAATTCCGTATATGGAATAAATCACACCAAAAACAATTAACATCCAGCCTACAATACCTCCACGTTGTGCTTCAATGTTTTCAAGTTTACTTACACTCATACCTAAAGCAACACCAACAACACCAATAATTACTGAGCCACCAACATGACCAACACCCGAAATAAAGGTAATCCACATGGTTTTCTTTTGTGACCAGTTTCGTGCTTTACTTAAAACAATAAAGGGTAAATAATGATCGGGTCCTAGCAAGGTGTGTATAAATCCTAGCGAGGCGGCTGATAGGAGAAGTATGTATAATTCGTTCATTGTAATTCTTATAATTTGTTGATTAAAGAAGCTTGGCATGCAGCTCCAAAACCATTGTCGATATTTACTACTGAAACGCCACTTGCACAACTGTTAAGCATTGAGAGAAGTGCTGAAAGTCCTTGGAAATTTGCACCATAACCAATACTCGTAGGAACCCCAATAATTGGTTTGTCAACTAATCCGCCCACAACACTTGCCAATGCACCTTCCATGCCAGCCACAACAATAACAACGCGTGCTTCACGAATGATGTCAAGCTTATTAAACAGCCGGTGTATTCCAGCAACGCCAACATCGTAAATGGTTTTCACTTCGTTGTTAAGGAATCGTGCAGTTATTGCTGCTTCTTCGGCCACTGGCATATCGCTGGTACCTGCTGCAATTACTGCAATGTATCCTTTATTTGAGATTGGATGGGTGAACTTGTAGCTAATGGTTTTTGCGATTTCATTGTATTCCGCATCAGGAACCAATTTTTTTACCGCCTCGTACATTTCAATTGTTGCTCTGGTTGCCAGAATGTCGATTTTATTGTCGTACAATCTTCTTGCAATTTGCGCTACCTGATCTACTGTTTTACCTGAAGCATAAATTACCTCAGGCATCCCAGTTCTTTTTAAACGGTCGGTATCGATAGTCGCAAAACCCATCTCATCAATTCCACGGTTGGAGAGGTGTTGCAAGGCATTGGTTAATTCAATGTTGCCGTTTTTATAATTGTCGAGTATTTCCTGGATTTTCATTTTATTTGATTTGAGCAATTGCGTTTTCAATTTCCTGAATGCTTACTCTGTGTTCTTTTGCCAAGGTTTTGCAATCGTCGAATTCGGGTTTTGAGTTGATTAATTTCCCATTGAAAAAACTCATTTTAAGGCGTACGTCACCATACTGAGTCCCGATCACTTTTTCTTCTCTGCGAAGCATGTTCTTTTTCACTGGATATTCACGGATTCCCAGGCTTGTTGAGTTTTCAAAAAGCAGGGCTTTTAATGCTGCAGTATTTTCAAGGCTTGACAATACTGAAACGGTTGTTGCCGGTCTCGACTTTTTCATAATAATGGGTGTGATCCATGCATCAGCGGCACCAGCATCAAATAAGAGTTCCAAGAGGTATTCATATTTTTCAGGATTCATGTCGTCGATGTTGCACTCTAGTATAGTAGCCGTTTCGATGGTCACATCTTTTAATTCGTCTTCACTCTCCGACAAATACAAACGCAGAATGTTAGGAACCTCAGACACATCGCGCTGACCAATTCCATAGGCCGTTTTGGAAATATTGAAATTAACTTCCTCGGTAAATTCATCGACGGTTGCCGCTAGTATTGCTGCTCCTGTAGGCGTTGTTGCTTCGTGCTGCACTAATCCAGTTTTAACTGGAATGTTTTCAACAATCAATGCAGTGGCCGGAGCTGGAACGGGCATAATTCCATGTGCACATTTTACGGTACCTCCACCTAATTGAATGGGTGAGGAGAGTACTTTATCGACCTTTAATAAATCGAGGCAGATGGCTGCTCCTACTATGTCGGCAATTGAATCGAGTGCTCCAACTTCGTGAAAATGTACTTTCTGAATTTCAATGTTGTGCACTTTGGCTTCGGCTTCAGCAATTCTACGAAATATATCGAGAGATGTGGTTTTTACTCTTTCCGAAAGCGTGCTTCCGTTAACAATTTCTTCGACATGGCGCAAATGGCGGTGCTTCTCATTGTCTTGATTTTCAATTACCACTGTTGCTTTGGTCCCCGATATGCCCCTACGAATATCTTTTTCAACTGCTAAATGAAATCCATCAATGTTCAGTTTTTCCAATTCAGCTTTGAGGATTTCAGGATCAATTCCCAAATCGATCATCGCTCCCAAATTCATGTCGCCACTAATTCCGGCGAAACAATCGTAATAAAGTATTCTCATATTATTAATCTAATAAATCCTTCAATATCTCAGTCTTTCAGTTCCTCAGTTTTTGGCTACGCCGATTTG
Organism: Prolixibacteraceae bacterium; assembly: GCA_027859005.1. Taxonomy (GTDB): domain Bacteria; phylum Bacteroidota; class Bacteroidia; order Bacteroidales; family Prolixibacteraceae; genus Roseimarinus. Next base: position 4,474 of record JAQIBQ010000603.1, read on the forward strand.
CGCTACGCTTCAATTCACTTCTTCAGTCCTTTAGTCTTTATTTATAGCTCTGTTTAATTTTCCCGACACTAAACCTTCTTCGTCGATTTCACATCGTTCAAAACCCAGTGCTTTAATTTTTTCAACTACTTCGTCTTGTACCAAGGTAAGTTTCGAAAAGTCCTCAGCCTGGACTTCAATTTTTCCATAGCTTCCGTAATGGCGAACCCTTACGTCCTGAAATCCATAGCTATTTAAAAGATCCTCTGCAGCTTCAATCTGCTTTAATTTTTCGCGAGTTACTGAATGATTGTATGGAATACGGGAACTTAAACAGGGGCTAGCGGGTTTGTCCCAGTTAGGCAAATCAAAGTGTTTCGCAATTTTACGAATCTCGTCTTTCGTTATTTTACAAGCTACCATTGGGGCTAATACCTCATTCTTTTTAGCCGCATTAATTCCGGGACGATAATCACCCAGATCGTCGATGTTTGTTCCACTCAGAACTTTATATCCTGAATATTTCTCACTTATTTTAGTGAGATCTGTAAACAAGTGGTCTTTGCAAAAGAAGCAACGATCTATAGGGTTGGAGTTGTAGCGCTCGTCTTCTAACTCATTCGTTTTTATAATTTCTAAGTGAATGTCGAATTGCTGACAAAAATCTTGAGCTATTTTGAAATCTCTTGCTTTCAAACTTTCAGAATTTGATATCACTCCAATTGCTTTTTCTTTTCCTTGATATTTGCGAGCAAGAAAGAGG
>JAQIBQ010000275.1 GCA_027859005.1 Prolixibacteraceae bacterium
GCTAAAATATTTTGAAGATAGTACAAGTCATTTGTATGTTTTATTTACATCTTTGGGGTATTTTTCACTCAAGCAATTTTTTTATTGAATAGTTTACACCCCCATTAGAAATACTAACCCCCCTTTAGCCCTTATTAATGTATAACAATTTTTTAAAAATAAAAATTAGATTTTAAATCAGCCTTTTACAGTAATTTAAAATCTTTTTACATTGAGTTAGTTAAATAAATTGATTTTTAGATGAATATCCGAACTTTTTTATAAAATAACTAGCAAAAGTAAGTTCACAATAAAGAGAAAAGTAGGTTTATATGTGTCATTATATGAGACTATTGCATTTCTTTAAAGAATTATATATGTAATTATAAATGTTTTTATTCTTAATATTTCAATAGAATTATGAAATTCATTATTGCTTTAAAATGAATGAATGAATATACATGTTTTACAGTTCTGTGTTATGAAATTAGATTTGAAGTGTAAAAATGACCTGCCAAAATGATAATTATTTACATCTTTTTTGCAAACGAAAGATTTGACCATTCTTGTTTATGATCTTATTTGATATTTTTGATGGTGGTTAATACATATGTCCATTTAATGCAAAGCGCAATGATCAAAGGAAAATATATTTTAGGTTTACTCTTATTGGTTTTAATTGCATCGTCGTGCAATAAAAACGATTTTGACCCATATGCAAGACCCGATTGGCTTGAAGGAAAAGTTTATTCTCAAATTGCGAATACTGATGATTTGAAAACTTTTGCTCAGTGCCTGGAATTATCGGGCTACGATAAGGTGATTGATATCTCAGGTAGTTACACTGTATTTGCTCCTACCGACGAGGCTTTTGATTTGTATTTCAGTAATCATTCTTCCTATAAAAAAGTCGAAGATATTCCGGCAGAAGAATTAGCCGATTTGGTAAAATACCATATTGTTCAGAACCCATGGAGCCGAGATCAACTTCGATCGTTAGATGTTAATGGCTGGATCGATCTGGAAGATGAATACAATAATAAGCCAAGAGGGTATAAACGTGAAACCCTACTTTTAAAAGAGAATAGTAAATTTGGGGTTAAAGCAATTGATGGTGATATCGATGAGTTAATAATTGTTGATACAACAAAAACAACATGGCACCGAATGGTTGCTAGCGATTCTCGTAAATTTGCACCTATTTTCTATCAAGAGTATTTTAACATATATAACCTTCAATTGACTGATTATACCTATTATTTCGATCGATCCTTTGAAACTCAATAAGATATTATTTACGTAAATGCGAAGATTGCATAAGAAGAAATATTTGCTGAAAATGGATTTGTATATAAAATTGATAGAGTTGTTGAACCATTAAAAAATGCCAACGAAATTCTACGCGACAATAAAAGCGGAAACGATTATTCTACATTTTTAGATTTAGTAAATCAGTTTACAACCTTTACTTATAACGAAGACAAAACTTTTGAACAAGTTGGTGCTGATCAGGGCTTAGTTGTTGATTCATTATTTGACTTAAACTATCCTGAATTACAGTTTAATATTACAAGTGAAAAGACCAAGGCACCTTCAAGTGGATCTGGACTACCCGATGATGTTTCAATTCGTTTCCATCACGGGCTTATTGCTCCTACCAATCAAGCATTTGACGAGTTTATTCAACAATATGTTCAAGGTAATAACCAATGGGGTAGTTTTGAATTAATGCCAGAAAAAATTCAGCGAATAATTGCTAATTCATATTTTGCTGCTGAGCCTATTTATGATTCAAACATTGAAAATGGGTTTTACAATGGAGAACTTGATCTTGTTAGTATAAACAGAGATAATATTATTCAAAAAGAGTATGCTAGTAATTGTACGTTTCTTGGTTTAAATAAGGCTATTGTTCCAGGTGCATTCAAAAGTGTTACTGGTCCTGTATACAGGCAAAGAGGATATTCAATTATGATGAATGCGATTGAATACTCAGGATTATTATCAGCTCTTAAAAGAAATGATCAGGAATTGTTATTATTTGCTCTTGCAGATAATACATTAAGAGAAGATTCTTCAATGTTTTATAATTATTCAAAAGCAAATGGAATCGTTAACGAAAGCTTCCATGCAATAAGGTTGGCTCCTTCATTTAAGTATTTTGGTCTTTCTCAAACAGACATTAGAATTCTACTATTAAATCAAATTGCAATTGATTTACCAAAAGGGATAGCAAAGAAAGAATACTTGAGAACACTAGGTGGCAATCATCTTATTTGGAACAACGAAGAAAATACCGTTCAAGGAACTTCATACTCTGTGTTCGGATATGGAGGTACATCCTTTGTCGAAAATCATCCAGTTAAGATTAGTGAGGATTCTGAAAATGGTGACACTTATGAAATAGATGCATGGTTTAAGTTTTCTGGGAATGAAATATTTAGTAAAATATCTTTTGACTTTCCCGATTTTCATAATTTACTAGTTAAAGCAGGCTATTCATTAGATAAAGAGTATCGCTATTCTTTTTTGTCAGCAAGTAAATTATATACAATCTTTGTGCCTTCAACCGATGCTCTACAGGAAATTAAGGCGGATACATTGTCGGGAACAAATCTTGAAAATTTCGTAAGGTTGCATTTCATTGAAGACGATATGATTTTTACTGATGGAAGGCTTACTCCTGGTTATTATAAAACAGCATGTAAATTACCGATAAACGGAACTAATCGACTAGAGAATGTAAGTATTTACATTGATCCTAGTGTTGACGAAATTAAAATCAATACTCTAAACGGGAATAATTTTTTAACCGTAAAGGAGTCTGAAACTTCAAATTTAATAACAGCAAAAAGTATTGGAGAAGAAGATACTAATTCCCCGAATGTATTATCTACTGGTGTAATACATCAAATTGATAAAGCATTTATGATTGAATTATTGGATATTAAATAAGAAAACTAAAGGAATTGAATTATTGGTAATAAGAAAATCAAAAAATACTCTTTAATTAGAAGAATCTAAGTCTTATGTTTCTTATTTAAGAATGTTTTTTTTTACCAAAAACAGACAATATAAACAGATGAAAAGAATTAATAAATCCATCATCCTGATTTTGGTACTTGTACTCATTAGTTTTGTCGATGTTATTGCTCAAAACCGTCAAATTATTCACGGTAGGGTATTCGACAAAAGAGACCAAGAACCAATTATTGGAGCAACTGTTGCCGAAATCGATAGCGATAACCGTATTATTGGAGGTGCTGCTACCGATATTAATGGTGACTTCATCTACAACATGAAAGATGGAACACATATGCTTCGGGTAAGTGTTATTGGTTATCATGGAAAGGATCTAAAGGCACAGGCAAATAAACCTATGAGTATTGCTTTGGAGTCTTCCGATATTGAGATTGATGCTGTTATTGTTACTGCCGAAAGATCTAGCGGCTCTAGCTTAACAAACATTGATGAACGTGATAAAGCTTCATCATCCGTTAAAATCGATTTGATTGAAATGAAAGACGAAGGGGTAACCTCGGTTGCCGATGCTATGCAGGGTAAAATTTCTGGACTGGATATTATCAGTGCGTCGGGTGATCCGGGGTCTGGTTCACAAATTGTAATTCGTGGTTTGAGTTCTATTGGTAACAACAAACCACTTATCGTAATTGATGGAATTCCTCAGAATAGAGTTGAAGGTAGTGTAGACTTAAGTGCTGCCGACCAGGAAGACATTAGTAACCTAATTAATATTGCCCTACAAGACATTAAATCAATCGAAGTATTGAAAGACGCAGGTGCAACTGCAATATACGGATCACAAGGTGCCGATGGTGTTTTATTGATTGAAACACGTAAAGGAAAAATGGGAAAAGTGAAATTCGACTATCAATACAAGCATAGCATGAATATTCAGCCAGATCCAATTCCTATGCTAAACGGAGACGAATATATAATGTTGCAATTGGAACAATTGCATAATGCACGTGGTGTTTTCGACTTGCCAAGTGAAATTGCTTACGATCCCGACTATGTTGATTTCCACAACTATTCTCAAAATACAGATTGGATGGACGCAATAACTACAATTGGTCAAACAAAAGACCATTATTTTGCTCTATCAGGAGGTGGCGATAAAACACGTTATTCAGCATCGGCTAGTTATGTCGATGAAGGTGGAACAACCATTAATACACGCTCTAGAAGATTCTCAACAAGAATAAATCTCGATTATATTCTGTCAAAAAAACTAATGTATTCTGTATTGTTTAGTTATTCAAATAGCAATAGAAACAAAAATTACATTGTTAACCAGTGGACGGAGCAGGAAAAAAACATTAGGCAAATGGCCTATATTAAAGCGCCTAACATGAGTATTTGGGACCACGATGAAAATGGCAATCCAACAAACGAATACTTTAATCCAATTAACAGTTATCAGGGAAGTGGAAGCGAATATTTCAATCCAGTTGCCGTTGCTGAACTAGGACGTAACGACGAAAAAGAGTACAGCATTGAAAATACATTTAAAGTGAGGTATATTTTTAACGACTGGATTCGTTTCCGTCAAACAGTTTCATTTCAGTTTTCGGGTAAGAAAGAAAACTCCTTCTTACCCTACAATGCAATGGGCCTCGATTGGGTAGCCTGGGATATAAATAAATCGAATGAAAATAATTCAATTTATTCAGCCATACGAACCGAAACACAATTGGTGTTTAACGCACCATTCGATGTAGATGTTCACGATCTTTCGGGTGCTTTTTCGTGGGTAACCGCACAGTCTACCTGGGAAGGCCTTACCTCACAAACAAACCGTTCTCCTTCTGTAGATTTACAAGACCCTGCAGCAGGTGCTCAAATTGCATACGTGAATACAGGTTCAAATGAATCGAGAGATTTAGGAGCTGTAGGTAACATTAACTATAAACTACTTGACCGTTATATGCTACAGGTTAGTTCTCGTCTAGATGCAAGTTCATCTTTTGGAGAAAATAGCCGTTGGGGTTTATTTAGTGGTGTTTCAATGGGTTGGCGTTTTTCTCAAGAACCTTTCTTGTCGGGAGTCGACTGGTTAGGTGAAAGTAAATTGCGCTTAAGTTGGGGTATTGCAGGTCGTCAACCTAGTGATGCTTATGCTCGATTTGCCTTATATACTACATCTGGTTCGGGAAGTTATGTAGATAACCCTTCTATTGCTCCATCAAGTGTTCAGTTAGATAATTTGAAATGGGAAAACGTTGAATCACTTAATGGTGGTGTAAACATTAATTTATTTAACGACAGACTTTATATCGAAACCGATGTTTATAGTAAAACTACTACTGATTTACTTTTTGGAGGTGGAACTTACAATCCTTATCCGATTCCTTATACTTCGGGATATAGTGGTTTAAAATATTTCAATGGAGGACAAATGTCGAATAAAGGATGGGAGTTAATGTTAAATGGGAAAGTTATACGCACAAAAGATCTTATTCTGAGTGTATACTTTAATACTTCGCATAATGTTAATAATTTCACAAAACTACCCGAAAACTTTAACAACGAACGCTCAACGTCTATACGTAATGGAGAATATCCATTGAAGGTTGTAGAAGGAGAACCTATTGGATCCTTTTTTGGATTTGAATACTTAGGTGTTTGGAGTAAAGATGAAGATGTTTTTGCAACTGATGCCAATGACAATCCAATTTACGATGCCGACGGAAAAGTTGTTCCATTAACTTACCAAGGAACCTACACTTTTAAAGGAGGAGATGCCAAGTACAAGGATCAGAATCACGATGGTAAAATTGATTTGAACGATGTCGTTACAATTGGTGACTCAAACCCCGATTACATTGGTGGTTTTGGAACCTCATTGAAGTACAAAGACTTTGATGTGTCTGTTGGTTTCCACTATCGAATTGGATTCGATATTATCAATAAAATTGCCAACGAAACAGAAGGCATGAGCGATAAGAACAACCAAAGTAAGGCGGTATTGCGTCGTTGGAGAGTTCAAGGACAAGATGAAGAAAACATGTTGCCTCGTGCTTACGAAGGACATCCTGCAAATAATCTAGGCTCTGACAGGTATGTAGAACCCGGTGATTACTTACGCTTAAACAACATTAAGTTAGGATACAAAGTTCCAAAGCAATTCTGTGATAAGTTACATGTAAACAGAATGAGTTTAACCTTGAGTGCTCGTAAGTTGCTTACATTCACGAATTACTCTGGCCAAGACCCAGAAATAGGTCAGGATGCAGCAGATCCTTTTTGGATTGGAGTTGACGAAGCTCGTACGCCTCCTTCAAGAATGTTTACAGGTAGTGTGGCAATATATTTCTAATAATGATAATTGTTCCGGAAATGCAAAATATAAACAACAACAAGTTTGAGCATACGACAATTCAAAATAAAAGTAAACGTATGAAATTGAAATTAAAATATATTCTGGTTGCTATTGTATTATTCACTCAATTCTCTTGTGGCGATTGGATCGAAGTGGAACCTCCAAGCGGATTAACTCGTCAGGAATTTTGGCAAACGAAAGAAGATGTTGAAGCGATTCTTATGGGTGCTTATGGTTCTTTTTCAGGTTTAGATAATTTGATGTTCATTCATGGCGAGGCAAGGGGAGATATGGTTACCAACGACATAAATATTGACGAAAATATCAGAGATATTATGAACGGTAATATTTATACCGATAACTGGCTAAGTAATTGGGAGAATTTCTATAAAGTGATAAATTATTGCAACGAAATAATAAAAAATGCACCTAAAGTTCAGGAAATTGATAAAACATTTACCGATTATCAATTGAAAGGATTTACTTCTGAGGCTTATTTTATTAGAAGCTTAGCCTATTTTTATTTAGTTCGACTATTTAAAGAAGTCCCCTTAGTTACTGAGCCAAGTGAAACAGATGCAACCGAATTTTATGTAGAGAAAAATACGGAAGAAGAAGTATTGGAATATATTTACAACGACTTGTTAGAAGCACGTAAATATTTGTCCGACAATTATCTTTCAACTGCAGAAATTAAAGGAAGAGCATCGAAAGAAGCCTGTGATGCTTTATTGGCGGATATTGCCTTGTGGCGTTTTGATTATGAGGCAGTGATAAGTCATGTAGAAAATATTGAATTAAGTGATAAAATTGAATTGATGCCGAGTGCACGTTGGTTTGAGATATTCTATCCAGGAAATTCACTGGAAAGTATTTTTGAATTCCAATTTGACGAAGATCAAAATCAACAAAATAATTTGTACGGATTAACCCGTCAGTATGCCTATAATTTTGACCCTAGCCCTACGGCTATTAAAATGTTTGCTCGAGAATATGCTTCAGAACCTTTCCGTGGTGAAGATATTTCCATTAAAAGAAATGGCGAAGACGATTATACCATATGGAAATATGTTGGTTTAGCTCCCGATGGAAATACAACTCGTCCAAGTTATATTCAGTCAGCAGCAAATTGGATTATATATCGATATGCCGATGTATTGCTCATGAAAGCAGAAGCATTATCACAAATAGGACGCTACTCAGAGGCCTCAGATCTATTAAACGAAATAAGAGATAGAGCTGGTTTAAGCCCTGTTGAATTGCAAAATTCTCCAATAGCATACGAAGATGCTATACTAGAAGAAAGAGCGCTAGAACTTGCTTTCGAAGGTAAACGATGGTTCGATTTATTACGAATGGGTAGGAGAAACAATTTTGCCCGTAAAGACAGGTTGGTTGAGATGATTATTAGAAATGTACCTTCAACTCAAAAAAGAATATTAGGTTCAAAACTTACAAATCCTTTAGGATGGTATATGCCTATTTATAAGAACGAATTAGAACGAAATTTGAACTTAGAGCAAAATCCGTATTACAACAGATAAGAAATAAATTGGATGTTCGCTTTGGCGTAGTATCCTTATAATGGAATAAGTTAAGATGCTAAAAAGTAAAAAATATAATCGAATGAAAAGAATACTGTACCTATTCAGCATTGTTGTATTTGCCTTGTCTTTTCAATCATGTGGTTCCGATGAGCCAAATCTTAATCCTGATTTTGAAGACATGATCAACATGACAATATTTGATTTCATTGAAGAGAATGATTCTTTATTTTCAAAGTTTAAACAAATTTTAATAGCTGGGGATATTGACAAAACAATGAGTGCTTATAACCCAAATGGAGATGGATACACACTTTTCCTTCCTACCAATGATGCTATTGATGCATTTATTCAACAAAACGATAAGTTTAGTTCTTTTGATGACTTATTAGCCGATATAAATTATGTTTCAACAATGGCTCGTTATCATGTAGTAAACCAGGGGATTATTACTAACGACTTCCCATTTGGTGCTTTACCAGAATTGAATTTGGCAGGACAATACTTAACAATACGTTACGATACCGATGCCGATAGCTCTTATTATAAAATAAACAACGAGGCACCTGTTTCAGTCAAAAACATTGAAGCTTCGAATGGATATGTTCATGTAGTTTTAAATGCATTAACGCCTGTAACCTATACTACTTATGATTGGTTGCACCAAAATACAGATTTCTCTATTTTTTACGAAGCTGTTGAGGCAACAGGATTTCAAGAGGTCTTGAGTCGGATTATCGTTCGTGATACAGTTAGCTTAAATCCAGTAACTTTGTTTGCTGAACCCGATTCAGTTTTTTATAAAAACAACATTTTTAGTTTGGATGATTTAATCCAAAAAGTTAGTCCTGAAAACAACGATTATACCGATTCATACAACGCATTATACAACTTCGTTGGATATCATATACTAACAGGAAGTATATTCTTGTCCGATTTAGAAGGAGTAGCTACAAATTATACAAGCTATGGCGATAATCCGGTTAATATAAACGGTGAGGGCATCGACTTAGCCATTAATAATCTTGGAAAAGAAAATTATGATACAATTGTATCGGCATCAAACGACTCTACTTTTGTTAAATACATTACTTTTTACTACGATGAAAGTAACATACTGACTCAAAGTGGAACGGTACATTTTATTAATTATGTAATGTATCCAAGACAGGCCAGTAGAGCCGAACGATACTTTGAATTTTATGAAGAACCATTATTTAATCAATATCGAGAAGAAGGTGGTGAGTTTTTAATTGAAGAACCGGAGCTTTTAACTACACTAAGCTGGACTGTTGGAAACGATCAACTAATTTTTGTAAAATCTGCAGACGAATCGATTACAGCCTGGAACAATGATTATATTATAGTCGATGGCGATTTTTCAATTACTTATACTTTACCTCGAATTGTTCAAGGAGCATACGAATTAAGCATCAGAGCCCATGCATTTAGTGAAGACAATGCCGTTGTTGAAGTTTTCTTCGACGGAGTTAAAATCGGAGGTTTGATAGATTTAACACGTGGAGGTGACTCCGGTGATCCATATGCCGAGTTCGTTCTTGGTTCAGTAACCCTTTTTAATTACGAACCTCACGAAATTACCATACGATCATTAATAACAGGAACTCTAAATTGGGATGTGGTACACTTCGATCCAATATAAGATTATACTAATAAATAAAAATTCAGCAAGTACTGTAAAGTAACATTGTCAAACATAAAGCAGATGAAAAGATTCACATACTATATAACATTAGCACTTATTTTAAGTGGCCTTAGTAGTTGCAACGAAACTTGGAATGAACACTATACTGTTGAACCCGAAACAGTAAACCAAAGTGTTTGGGATGCAATAAAAAGTGATAGCAATCTTTCAAAATTCACTGCATTAATCGAAAAATACGAGCTTGATTCATTGTTTGGAGAAAACTACAACGATGTATACACTTTGTTTGTTCCAACAAACGATGCGATTGACCGATTCAGTGAAAATGCTGAAGTAACTGAGGCAGACATTGCCTATCACATTTTACGTCATTACATTCAACCAAATAATATTGTTGGGAAAAAGAAAATTCAAACTTATTTGTTGAAATTTGCAATGTTTGACAACCAATTGGGACAGTATTTTTACGACGAAATTCCAGTAACCTACACCAGTCCTTTATATGTAAACGGTCGTTATTTTGTAATCGATGAAGTTGCAACACCCAAGCCTAGTTTATACGAATACATTAGTGAAAACAATTTGGCATTCAAAAAATTTATTGACGATCAAGACTCAATAATTTTGGATAAAGAATTGAGCAAACCTCTTGGTTTCAATGAACAGGGGGATTTAGTTTACGATTCTGTAATTACCATTCTTAACCTTTTCGAAGAAGAATATTTTGAAATAACTGAGGAATTTAGGGTTAAAACAGCAACGCTTGTATTTCCAAAACAAGATGTTTACGAAGAGGCTTTAACACAGATGGCATTAAATATTGGAAGTGGATATTCATCTCACGAAGATATTGCTGAAGAGTGGCAACAAGATATCTTAATGCCTTATTTACTTGAAAAAGGAATATTCGAAAATCAACTGGAACAGTTTGAAATAAGAAAAGGCGATACCTTAAAGAACATATTGGGTGAAGATGTTATTCTTGATTACTATCCAGCGAATAAAACTATCTGTAGCAACGGATATGCCTACAATTACGATACGTTTGTAGTTCTTGATTCACTTTATATGAATACCATTAGAAATGAAGGTGAATCATTTTTGAGGACAATTGGTAAGGACCGTTTTACATGGAACGATGATGTTACAGTTGTTAGTGAAGAAACATTTGTTCCAAATGCTGATTTTGTAGTAACAGCTTCAAACGATTCAATATTAAAAGTTTCATTCGATAAGGGCTATGAAGGATTTTATTCAGTTGAATTCAATACTGAACCACTTTTCCCCCGTCGCTATTTAATGGTTGTTCGTACGCACATGGATTATGGTGGTCTTTTCGATATATATGTGAATGATGAGTTGGTGAAAACATTTGACTATTACGATTTCACTAAGTACAGAGGAATTATTCAAAGTGAAATACCAGGAATTCGTTTTATTGCTGATGGTAGATACAATAAATTCGACTTCTGGGTTGATAATATCACTGAATACGGAGAAGCCCGAATACGTTTTGAATACAAAGGGCCCAGTAGTTCAAGATTCAATGGATTGTTGCTCGATTATATTGATTGTGTTCCAGAAGGTAGAACACATTTAATTACACAAAATCCATAAAAGTATTGCAAAGTGAAAGGGATCATTCATTCTTAAAGGCATAAAAATGAAACAACAATTTGATATAGTGAATGCAAAACAAAATAGATTCAATGCTAATAATTGGTCAGAACAAAATTATTTGGATAATGGCTGGTTTGAAAATAGAATGAACAATAAAATGCTAATAAATTCAGCAATGAATAATAAATCAATACACCGAATTTTATCACGAATTGCGTTTGTAACTTTTGTATTGTTACTCGGAGTATTCAGTTCGAATGCGCAAGATTCATTTGTAGTAAAAGGGGTAATACTATCACCCGAAAACGAACCTGTTTCAAATGTATCGGTTAGTGTTGAGGGTTCACGAGAAATGCCAGCATTTACTAACGATGCTGGAGAATTTGAAATTACAGCCCCGTCATCAAAGGAGTGGATTACAATTGCTCCTGCATTTGGATACAAACGCAAAAGATTATATCTCGATGGTAGAACAGAGTTGGCGGTAATGGTTACGCCAATTGATCTGATTAGTGGTGAAGACGAAGTAATTATCCTGAACCAGCCCGAAGCTTCAAAGAATATGGCTTCGGCTTTATCTAATTTGGAACTTTCTGATATAAAAAATACGATTACTCCAACATTCGATAGGTACATGCAAGGTCGTATTGCTGGAGTGCATGTAATCAACCAATCAGGTGCACCAGGAGCAGGTGCAGTTACTTTCATTCGTGGTGTTAATTCATTAAATGCTTCAACTCAACCGCTTTATTTAGTAGATGGTGTAATAATGGAACCCCAAGGTTTATTTGGTTCGGTTGTTGACGGTTTTGCATACAATCCCTTATCTGCAGTAAATCCACTCGATATCTCAAATGCAACTGTTCACAAAGATGCCGTATATTCTGCTGCATACGGATCAAAAGCATCGAACGGTCTTATAATGATCTCAACACTCGATCCGAGTGCTACTGAAACTTCATTTGAAATAGACATGCGTACTGGCCTCTCACTTAAGCCCGATAGGTATATCAATCAGCTAAATGCGCAGCAACATAAAACCTTAGCTAACGAGTTGATATTAACTTCTGGTATGCTTGAAGAAGTAATGACTGAAACATACGAAAACCTATTTCTTGAATCAGACAATAAACGATTCATTAATTACCAACACGATACCGATTGGCAAAAATACATTTTTGAAGACGCAATGTTTAGCAATTTCAATCTAAAGGTTAAAGGAGGAGACGAAATTGCACGTTATGGTTTGTCATTTGGCTACTATAACAACAACGGAATTATTCGAAATACAAAATACGATGGCTACAACCTACGTTTTGTAAGTTTAGTAAATATTTATACTTGGTTAAGAATGAATGCGTCAGTGTCATTCAATACCAGCAGCTCAAACCTTAAAGAATCCGCAAGAATTAGTGAAACAAGTCCAATTCTTTCAAGCTTAGCAAAATCACCTTTACTATATCCGTATCAGTACGATACTGAAGGTCTTGAAACAGTTATGCTTTCAGAAGTAGATGAATTTGGCGTGAGTAATCCTTTGGCAACGATTCAAAATTTTGAAGCAAGAAATAAAAATTACCACATTATTACCTCACTAGGTTTTGAAATTGATTTGCCTAAAGATCTATTGTTGCGCACCAATGTAGGAATTTTATACAATACGTTAAAGGAAGATCTTTTCATGCCCAATAAAGGAATGGAAAGATATTACAACGATGAAGCGCATAATGTATCAAAAGCATCTACTAATACTTTCAATGGTTTGAGCAACAATACCATGCTGATTTATAACAAAAAGATTAATACCGATCATGTTATCAATTCAACAACGGGTCTTAATGTGATCAGTAACAAGTTTCAATACGACTGGGGAATAGGTAAAAATGCTCATGAAAACGACGAATACCGTCAGCTTAATGATGGAATAAATGACCTACGTGAAATGGGTGGTGATTCCAGAAATTGGAATTGGTTATCAGTATACGAAAAAGTTTCGTACACCTATCAGGATAAATATTTAGCAACAGCTACTGTATCGCTCGATGGTTCATCCCGAATTGGTAAAAATGCAGCCAATACAATAAAGATACTTGACAATCCATTCGGACTATTTTATTCTCTTGGTTTGGGTTGGAGAGTTTCAAACGAATCATTCTTAAACGATGTTAGTTGGGTTGAAGAACTAAAACTTAGGGCTTCGATAGGTAGGGTAGGAAACGACGACATTGGCGAAACCAATGCAACAAATTATTACCGCACCGTTAAGTACAGAACTACAACTGGTGTGTATCCTGCAACAATCCCAAATACAACTCTTTCCTACGAATTGGTAGACAAGTTGAACTTAGGTATTGATATGGCATTATGGGGAAACAGAATAAGAGCGAATTTTGACGTGTATAGTAATACAACAAGCAACATGTTAGTATACCAACCACTTGAATCATATTTTGGTTACGATTTCCGACCAGAAAATTCAGGTAAGATGGAAAACGTAGGTTTCGATGCCTATGCATTTGTTCGTATTGTAAACAATCGCAATTTTAAATGGGACATTGAAGCAAACATTTCTCAAGCCAAAAATCAAATACTTGAAATTGAAAACGATAAGTTTATAACAACTATGGATGATTACGAAGTGGTAAACCAAGTTGGTTCTTCGGTAAATAGTTTTTATGGATACAATTTCTTGGGCGTTTATTCAACTACTGAAGAAGCATTGAATGCAGGTTTGGTAAACGATAAAGGGACTTCTTTTAAAGTTGGAAATTCAATTTTTGAAGATATTTCTGGTCCAACTGGTGAGGCAGATGGTGTAATAAATGCATACGATAAAACAATTATTGGATCGCAATTGCCTGATCTAATTGGAGGTATTACTAATACATTTAAATACAAAAACTGGACACTGAGTGCTTTTGTGAATTTTGTTTCTGGAAACGATGTTTTCAATTATTTACGTTTTAAAAATGAATCGATGACCGATTTTGCAAATCAGAGTTCAAATGTATTAAATCGCTGGCAGTACGAAGGTCAAATAACTGATGTGCCAGCAGCCATGTGGGACGACCCAATAGGAAATAGTGACTTTTCAACAAGGTGGATTGAAAACGGTTCATTCCTACGTTTGAAAAACCTCTCGTTGAGTTACAAAATACCACATGAATTTTGGGCATTTAAAAATGCAGAATTCTACATTTCAGCATCTAACTTAATAACGCTAAGTAACTATTTGGGTTACGATCCAGAGTCAGCCTATTCGTATAATCTTGTTGACCAAGGTGTGGATTATGGCTCAACTCCAACGCCTCGTCAGTTTATGCTTGGTATTAAAATTGGCTTGTAGGACTTAGTGAATTAGAAGTTTAGGAAATATAATGAAGCCTTGAAAATAAAGGCATAAGAACGTTTACTTTGAATAATTAATTATAATCACATGAATAAGATTGTCAAACCAATTGGATTAATTCTTACAGTATTTTTAATGCTGGGATACCTCACTTCTTGTGAAGATTTCTTTAATCCGAAACAAGATGTGACTGTTACAGAGGATCAATTGTACACCGATTGGTATGAATACCGTTCGGCTGCAGTGGGACTGTATGCATTACAACAAGATTTGGTTGAACAGTTGGTTGTCTTAGGTGAACTGAGAGCCGATTTGCTTACAGTAACCGAAAATGCGAATGCTGATCTACGTGAAATTTATAATTTCAATATTTCCAAAACGAACAAGTATGCATCACCCAATAATTTCTTCAAATTAATTGCTGCAACCAATCGATTAATTTCAATTCTTGAAACTGAACATCCTGATGTTAAAGATCCTTCAGCTTTAATCAATAATTACGACAGATTGTATGGCGAAGCCTTGTGTATGCGCGCTTGGGCTTATTTTAATGCAGTTCGAATTTATGGTAAGGTGCCCTTTATCGATCAAAATATTTCTACCATAGAAGAAATAAACGATTTCATAGGTTCATCAGCAACCTATATCGATAGTGTTTACATTCAATACTCAATAGATGGGTATAACAACGATACTATTCACAATCGGGAAGTTGTTCTCGACAAACAATACTTCGATACCGAAAGAGTAATTCTGCATTTTACCGATGAACTAGAGAATAAAGTAAAAGCGGTTGGAGTTAATCATTACATCAATAACGATGATGCTTCGTGGGAAGTTACAATATGGAGCACATGGAGTTATAATACGTTGTTGGGGCACATGTTTCTTACCTTGGGAGACTTAAGTAAAAGTGCTCAATATTTTGAACAGGTTATATACAACTCTACAGAAAACAATAGATACCAACTCGACGATGCTTTTGCCTACACTCAATGGCCATTAATCTTCATGAATGTTGATAGTAGAGAACATATTTTAACCATTCCATTTTCTAAAGCAAACGAACAACAAAACGAATTGCAACGTCTATTTGATCCTCGTGAATCGAACGATTATATGTTAAAACCGACAAAAGAAGCAATTCACAAATGGGAAACTCAATGGCGTGGGACTGTTGTTCGTTACGATTACACAGTATTGGATAGTACCAAAACAATGGATCCTGGATTTCCTGGTGATCCATTCAGGGGTTATGGAGCTTCCTATTTATATACTCGTAATAATGTTGAATCGTTGCCGTATTCAGATTATATACAAATGTTAGAATATAAAAGATTGGAAGAATACCGAAGTGTTGCAAGTATAATGGAAAATGTCGATACAATTGTTTATAAATACTTAATTGGTAACGATGAATACGATCAGGATCCAAACTTTATAATTTACCGTGGTGCCGATGTAAATTTATATGTCGCTGAAATTTACAATTTCTTGAATTTTATTGACGGTGATGGAGATTTGCAGTCCTATACCTTGAATGCTTTAAACATCATCAACAATGGAAGTAACTACGATGTTAGTCAATCGCGTGATCAAATGGGAGTGCGTGGCCGTGTTAATTTTGGCTTCGGAGAAGCTGCGTTTAAGATCACAAACTATACTTTCAAGTTCGA
>JAQIBQ010000332.1 GCA_027859005.1 Prolixibacteraceae bacterium
CCCCAAAAGAATGTGGTTTGCATTTTATTATTAAAGATTAATCTCCTAATCAAAAATAGCTCATAGTAGTTTTTAAACTCACCATCTTCAAACTCAATCAAATGAGTATCGTAAAGATCACCATATCGATCCAAATAATTATCTTCCAAAATAACTACATTCTTAATGGGGACTATTTCAGAAGGTACAGTATCGGTAGCGGTAATGGATTCATACCCTTCTGCCAGAATTTTAATGGTGTAAATCGAACCTCGTTGAATGAATACCGGAGAGTAATAAGACCCCCGGCCTTCACTCCTCATGGTATCAATTAAAACACCATCCTCCCACAAGAAAATGCTTGCATTATCTATCCAAACCGTATCCATTGATGTGATTGGACTAGAAGTTCCAATTTTCACCCTGAAATCACCCCCATTTTTTAATAAAGCAGAAAGTGTAAGTCTCCGTTCACTACTTTGCTCTTTCAATGGAATTTCGTTTATACAGCCTGATAACAACATCATAATCAATACAATCCCAACAATTTTAAACTTCAAGATCCTCATAAATAATACAGTTATGGTAAGGAGAAGATGCACTTCTCCTTACCAATATTTTCTACCAAGAATAATCGAAATCTTTATCATAGTCTCCACTAAAAGTTGCGGTTGCACTTCCACTTACATCAAAGGGATGACTGAAGAAATAGGCCGTTGTGGTATGCCAGCGACCGTGTGGTGTTACCGGATAATAATAATTATTCCCTGTTAATATCAAATTACTTATTGGCGATGTTGGACAAACAGAATTCGGATTAGGAGAACAACTATAAGATGGCACATAACTGATATCCCTATCATATAGGCCACAACCATAAGTTATGTATGGATCGCTGTCGTAACTACCATAATTATAGCTCCAATTGGCATTGATGGTTGTGGATGGAACACTGGTTTCCCACACCCAGTTTCCCCAAAAGTTTTTCTTTTGACAAACAATCCTCAGATAAAAGGTACAATCGATGTAATCAGAACAATGATCGTTAGTCCAACTACCATCCGGAAATTGATGAATGACCAATTCTGAATGCCCATCAATCCAAAACAGTGCCCGATGTCGTCTACCATCCTTAGCATAATCGCTATCTTTTCGAGTCCAATTATAAGTATTTATACTTTTTAGATTACAATCGCTGTAATCAATAATGATGGCCTTTTCATTTAGCCCTAGTTTATCCGATTTCAAATCAGAAACATCAACCTTGTTCACAATAATGATTGAGTTTTCCTGATACTGATGGATTTTTCCCTCAATTTGAACCAGACCATCTTTATTAACTAACGGGGCAACCGTTTTATCTGCAAGATTGTAATCATAGGTACTGTTCCCTTCTTCGTTGCTTTTAACCAAAATACCCTCCTCTATTGCTTTGGTATATTCATCGGAATGAAACTCTCCTTTTTGTATCCAATACTCCTGCTCCTCTTTAGGAAGAGAATATAGATTTGTTTCAATGGCTTCCTCTGCCGCTAAAACATCATTAAAAACTTTATAAAAGGTTTCAACTCCTATACTTTTGTACCAATTATCAACCATGTCTGGATCGGTATTCAATATCTCCACAAGAGTTACGTCAAAAGCAATTTTTGAATCAAAAACCATCATACCATTTTTTAATTTAACTTCATATGAGGGACAAAATTGCTCCAATTGATCAAAATTTTCAACCAGAACTTTTGTCTCAGGGATCTCAGTTGTTTCACATGAATGAAATGTAAAACAGGCAATAATAACCGCAAATAATAAAATATTTCGTTTCATTTTAATAATTTTACGTTGTTAAACACTTGTTTAATGAACCTCATCATTTCCAGTGGTTCGACAAAACGTTGGATTTGATGGGGTTTTAATAAAGTTTATTCTTTTTAGGCTACTTATATTCCTTAAATTACTATTCTTATTTTCACCTCCTTTCTTATATTTTCAATTCCATTAGACAGAAAATTCGGACAAAACCAGCTATTTAAAAGGTCTAAAGAAGACATCTTATAGAAATAGATAAATTATGACTTTGCATTCACTGAATCGATTTTAACTATACTAGTTGCCAATTCGATTCCGATTGTTTTGCCTATCTTTTACATTTCTTGATATTCAGTGGCGAATGCAAACTGAATAATTTAGAACATGTTTGTCCCGATTTTAATCGGGATTGTTTTACCCGAAAATTTTTTCGTACAACACCTGCCCATTGTGCTCGGCAATACGCATGACAATCCAAGCGATACATCAGGTTTCTGGCATAGGCAAACATGTTTTACGATTTATAGCGTGTGAAAAAGCGATTCTGTTAATACGCTTTGTATAGCTGTACACATGAGTATTTGAGGGAACATTCATGGCAATGTTTTTTAGTTTAGGTGCCGTAAAACTAAAAAAAAAAACGATTCGTACCAAACCTTATGTGCTTTTTCTTTTTATTTTGTTCTATTCTATGTATATAGATAGGAGCATAATTGAAAATTGGTAGTTACATCGGATGGCAACTGTTTATTCCAAAACAATAGAAAAGGTTACCCTGAGATTTAATATTTTTCGTGAGATCTACCTAAATGTTTCTCATTGTGTCTTAGCTACAGAGTACTACATAAAATAGTCATTGGTCATCAGTCATTAGTCAACAGTC
>JAQIBQ010000294.1 GCA_027859005.1 Prolixibacteraceae bacterium
GCTATTCCTTGAATATTCCGGATGCAGAGAATTGTATTTTACGTTTCTCCGATAAAGATTTTCTGGATATCTATTTCACATTTCAAATTTTAGGCGATAAACCTTCGTTTGGTAAAGTATTACAAATGACATTTGAAAATAGCGCAGCAAATTCAATTAACAACGATAATAATGGACGAATAAAAGGAGATGTAAGCTTTGAAACGCGGGATGGAGTGAACGGAAGCTATGCTAAATTAAACGGTGTTTGGGATGTAATATCAGTTGAAAATGAGCCCAACCTCTCTTTGGAAACTGATTGGACAATTCAAGGTGATTTCTTAATAAATAGTACTACCGGAATAATGAATATGAAAACGGTACTGCTTGAAAAAAACTCATCCAAAATGTGGAATAAAAACTATTGTATCTCCTTTAATAAGAATGGCCTCAACCATTTATTTTTTGAATACAAGCTCGAGAATGGTAATACAATAATAATGGAAATTGATAACGCCGGTATTACCTACGGAAATTGGTACACCTTTTATTTTGCCCGCTCGGTTGAAAAAAATATTGTTGAAGCACGTGTTTACGACCAATTGGGCAATTTGCTTGACAACACTGTTCGGCAAATCGATGGTAAAGGAAAAGTTTTAACCGGAAATAGCGATTTGTACATCGGTAGTGGTGATTTTAATTCTAATGAAAAATGCCTTCAGGGCGGTCTCGATAACATCATCATTTCAGATACCTACTCAGATGAATTATTGTCAACATCAGCAATTGATTTGGCATTAATCAATAAAAAAGTGAATGCCCTTAATTTACATCGCAAGAAGTTCAATCAACAAGCACCATTCACGCTTGAAATAGATACCTTATCATCCTCCAATTTTGAAGCACAAAAACCTGCCAATGCACTTTCTTTCGATGCCGGATTTGTTAATGCCAATGGCAAAGTATTTATTTGTGAACCTACTACATCGGAACAAACCAAAGTTTTTACTGACATCAACCAGGTGGCACTTTATTACACCTGTCAATCGTTCCTTCAATACTATTATCAAAGCACTGAAATACCAACCTGGTTTAATTGTGGCTTTGCTGCTTACGAAGCAGATATTAGAATTGATGACGCTGAAATTAAAAATACATACAATAGCCATTGGACTACCCTATCGTCTTTCGATAATTTAAATGATGCAAACGCTTTTGACACCAACGATGGATTCTCAATAGCCTACCTTTTCGGAGAATTTATGAGCGTGTTGAAGATATGGGATTATCGGATGCTTGATATTGTTGATGAAAATACAATAGCTCCTGTTGCATGGTGGGATATTGAATCAACGGAACAACTCTTTGAAATATGGATGCGCTATTTTAATGTTAGGATTCTCGAACAAAATGAACAAAACCGAATAAAACTAAGTCGGGAAACAGAACATTTCAAATTTTACTACCGCGATGCTGATGAATTCTGGGCAGAATACTTCTCTCCGGTTTTAGAAGAAGCCATTGTTGAATACATGGATGTTTACGATTTTGAAGTGTTTGAAAAATTCAGTTACATTACCATGCCCGAATGTGACTTTGCAGCCATTGGCGACAGAGAATGTATTAACCGATATACCGGTGGTACTGCCTGGTCTTCCGGATTATCTACAACCAGTCCAAACAATGAACAGGATTTTGATCGTTTCCGAAGATTGATCCGTCACGAATTAGGACACTTGGCACAATGCCATTTACCGGCCAACAACATGACCGCCTGGTTGAACGAAGGTTCAGCGCAATTTATTTCCCATGGTCCTTTAAGCCAGATTGAAATTGACCAAATGCAGCAACAAGCTACTGAAACCTTGGCAAATGCTTTCGATTATTATGGACATCTGCCAACCTTTGAGGAAACAAAAATATATACCAGCCAATCGGTGGTTGATTATTATTTATTGGGTGAATACATGCTTAATTTTATTTTCAGCATTAGTGACTATGCCGATGTCAAAGCCATATTGATGGATCACGAAACAGGGATTTTAAACCTGGGATTTTCAAGCCTTGACAATTTCATGGATGCCTACTACCATTATGTCAATACGGTATTTCTGAAAATTGAAGAACCCGATTACTTTACCAACTACGATGCATTTATCACAAAGTTGACCAATCTGACAAGTTCTGCAGATAGCAGTACACAACTTAATGAATTTTGGGATGCTCTGATTGCCACCGGAAACTTCCCTTTTGCAATTGATACCGAGTTGGCATTTCTATACCGAGGTTCAGCTGATAAAGTAAATTGGGCGGGTGATTTCAATGGTTGGGATATGAATGTTGATGCCGGAATTCGTATAGGTGTAAGTGATATTTGGCTGTTGGAGAAAGTATTTCCTGCTGATGCCAGATGCGCATATAAAATTATTAAAAACGGAAGCGAATGGTTGGCCGACCCTAATAATCCATATCCGGTTGATAGAGAGTATGGAAATTCAGAATTAAGGATGCCAGATTATATAATACCCCCTGAAACAATTTTCCGTCCCGGAAAACCTAAGGGAACATTATCAGATAATATTTTGAAATTCAGTACAAACTTAAATTACAACAGCCAATACAGAGTTTATACCCCTGCCGGGTATAGTTCGCTTTCAAACTTGCCTACCATTTACATCACCGATGGGCACGAATCAATTGATGATGAATTGGGGAAAATGGTTATTATTCTCGACAACCTTATTGATGACCAATTAATTGAACCTGTTATTGCCGTTTTTCTCGATCCCCGCGACCCTGATAATTTAGCGTATAACCGGCGTGGCGATGAATACCGTAGCAACATTAATTTTGTAAATTATGTTACTCAGGAGCTTATTCCTGAAATTGACGCTGCCTATAAAACAAATCCCTCGGCTGATGTTCGAGCCATGATGGGCAATTCTTATGGAGGCTATAATGCTGCCTATTTCGGTGTAAAAGCGTCTGAATATTTCCACCTTATCGGAATAAATTCGGCATATCTCCACCCCAGAAATAACTATACCATTTATGCCGATATGGAAACAGCAAATCTTGATAATATAAAATTATACATGAGCTATGGCACTTTTGATGAACAGGGTGAAAGATATTTCAATAATTTAAAAACTATTTTTGATCAAAAAGGAAAAGAGTTTGAGCATAGCATTGTTAATGATGGTCATACATGGAACAATTGGAGCGGGATAGCCGACGATGCCCTTGAATATTTCTTTCCAATTACCAACTCAACACTCTTAACTTTGGTTACACCTAGTGGAGGTGAATTTTATGTTTCTGGTGATTCTATCTCAATTGTATGGAATAGTGTTTCTTCTTCTTCAATTAAAATTGAATACTCCATAGACAATGGATCAAACTGGAATGAGATTATTGCCAGTACACCTGATGTTTCTGGCAGTTATGCATGGATCATTCCCGAAGAAACTTCAAATCAATGCTTGGTTAAGATTAGTGACGTTTCTGATCCTTCAGTTTTTGATGTGAGTGAGAACACTTTTGAAATTGGATTGCCTAACAACCTTGGTGGCCCATACTCCGCTGATGACAACACTGTTTTGCTACTACATTTTGAGGACAATTTAATCAACAGTTCCAATTTATCTGGCAATGGGATTTCACATGGAAGTGGAATTTCATACAGTTCCTCTGTCAATTCTTCCTTAGGAAAATGCATTAAAATAGACAATGGTAATGCTTCAAATGAAGCTTATATATCCATTCCTCACAACGAAAATTTAAACCTATCGGAGAGCTGGACTATTGAAGCATGGTATTATTTAAGCAGTGTAGGTTTGAATACGGCTATCAATCCAACAATTGTATCAAAAGCAACTTCTGAAGGAAATTCAAACTATTTAGTTTGGTACCACAACAGTTGGGGTACAATGAAAGGTCAGTTCTCAAATACGAATACTGAGGATATATTTGTAGGAATTGGAAACAATACAGTGACTACTGGTAATTGGTATCATATTACATACATAAGGGATGATTCTAAAAACCAAAACAAATTAATAATACACAATGACAATTGGGAGATCATAGCTCAGGAAGAAAGCCAATATGATGAATCTCAATCAACACCAATACTTAACGATGAGGATCTTCTATTAGGAAAACTTTTTTCTCCTTACAGCTTTTATTTCGATGGTTATATTGACGAGTTGAGAATCAGCAATGTTGTGCGCGATTTCTCTGAACCTCATGAAAATATAGCACCTCTTGTGATTAACATTCCCGATCAGACGATTGAAGAAGGGAGCAGTTTTGCAAGCATCAATCTGGATAACTACGTAAGTGATTCGGATAATCTGGACAATGAAATCACCTGGAGCTATAGCGGCAATTCGGCATTAACCGTTTCTATTGAAGAGGGTATTGCATCCTTAACTCCTGCCGTTTCCGATTGGACCGGGAGTGAAACCATCACTTTCACAGCCACCGATCCCGAAGGAGCTTCAGATAGTGATGCTGTTACCTTTACCATCGAAGAAGAAACAGGAATTGCGACTAATAATAACTCCTTTCTGATCTATCCAAATCCAACGGCTCATAACTTTCACATTGAAGCACCGGTTAGGGTTGATCTTTCCATTGTATCAGTATGCGGACAGCAAGTTGTTTTGAAAAGAAATTTTAGGTCCGGTGTTTTCAATGCATCAGAATTTAAAAAGGGCGTTTACCTGGTCGTCTTCACAAACGAACAACAAGTGGTCACTAAAAAACTGATTATTAATTAAATCCTTAACTATTTTCACTTTCTCGGGATACTTGATACCCGATTATATATTGCCAAAGCTCACCAGAGGCTAAGGTTGAGGCTGAGGATAAGAAAAAAAAAGGTATACCTGCAAACTGTAGCCAAAATAAATGAACTCCTAACTTCGGTCTTTTGTAACCAAAGTCACAAGTCGCTTAGTGAACTATTTCTATTTTCGCCCAAAGTAAAATTATAGATCTAAACTCATGAAAAGAATTTCATTTACCCTACTTATACTTTCGCTCACTGTATTGAGCTTTTCCCAGAATGTTTCTCATGTTGATGCCATTAAATTTGATCAACTAATAAAATCAGGTGAGGGTGTAATTTTAGATGTTAGAACACCCAGAGAATATACCAGAGGCCACATTGCATCGTCAACATTAATAAGTATTGCCGATCGAGAATTTGTTAATAAGATTCAACTGCTACAAAAAGATAAACCCATATACATTTATTGCCTAACGGGCAGCCGAAGTAGAACAGCTGCCAATTACATGGCTAAAATTGGTTTTACAAAAGTATACAACCTCCAAAGAGGTATTTTAGACTGGCAGCGAAACTCATTACCTGTTGTACAAAGCACAGCACCAATTGCAAGTACAAGCAAAATATATACCCCACAATCGTTCTCTCAATTCATAAATTCAAATAAGCTTGTATTGGTTGATTTTCATGCTCAATGGTGCGCACCGTGCAAACAAATGGCTCCAATAATCGATCAGCTTTCAAAAGATTATTCGGACAAAGTTAAAATTGAAAAAATAGACGTAGAGGCTAACCGAGCCATTGCTGAAGCCAATCAAATTCAGTCCATTCCAGGATTCATTTTATACAAAAACGGACAACAAGTATGGCTACATAAAGGAATGATAAGTCATGCAGATTTGAGTCAAGTACTTAACCAACATTTGAAAAAAAAACAGATGAATTTCTCCAACTGCCTTTCATTTGTTATAGACTTCGATTAACCAATTTATTCCATTTTATACTCTTAATTATTTCTGCTATTTATCAAAAAACATTAAAATACGTTCAAATAAGATAGTAAAAGCTATCTATAGAAGTAGTAGAAATAGCGCTGCATTCACTTCCAATAATGTTAAATGAATATAATATATACTACTGTGGTTGTAGTATTGTAAGCTATCATTGAAGTCTACGATAAATCAAATCACTTATTTATTCCATTGAAAATTTGAAAAGATAATCGCAATATTCAATTAAATTGAAAAAGAATTAAGTACAACATCAAATTGCTTTTACTATGCATTATTTTTATCATTCAATATTTTAATAAAAAGATTTTGTATTCGGATCTAAATCTAACTAGAATGTATTATTTTTAGGTTCATTATAATCTAACAATTAAGCTATTAATTCATGAAATCAAATAGACGAGATTTTATTAAAGTATCATCGGTAAGTGCCTTAGGTATATTACTAATGGGATCACAGGCATGTAAAAATACAGCAATAGACCGCAAAAGCTTTGGCGTTGGTCTTCAATTGTATTCCATTCGTGATGCCATGAATGCCGACGTTTTAGGTACATTGAAAAAACTATCGGATTTGGGATTCAAAAATTTAGAACTAGCTAATTATTCCAAAGGTATGTTTTACGGATATGCACCTGCCGAATTCAAAAAAATTGTAAAAGATTTAGGCATGGATATTATAAGTAGCCATGCCAGTGTTGAAGCTAAAGGAATAACAATTGAAAATGCACAATTAATGGCCGATGCACATGCCGAAGTAGGCGTTCAGTATTGTGTTCAACCATGGGTTAATGATCAAGATAGGAATATCGAAACCTACAAAAGAATGATTGCCGACTGGAATAAAGTGGGTGAAATTATGAAAAATGTAGGTATTCAGTTTGGCTATCACAATCACAATTTTGAATTTGCTGAAGTTGATGGATTAATACCCTATTACGACCTATTCATGCCAGAAATGGATGCCGATTTAATTACCATGGAATTGGATTTATTCTGGGCTACTAAAGCAGGACAAGACCCCGTTGAAATGTTCAATAAATATCCGGGACGTTTCCAACTTTTACACTTGAAAGACATGTCTCTAGATAACTCGCCTTATTTCGATGTGATAAAAGATGATATTACTTCGGTTGGTGCTGGCTTAATTGATTTTAAAAGAATATTAGAAGCCAAATCAATAGCTGGCACAAAATATACTTTTGTTGAAGACGACAACCAAGGAAATGGCAAACCTTTTGAAGCACTAGAAACAAGTATTAGCAACCTCACAAGCAAAATACTACTATAATATTTCACTCAAATAAAGAAACTTAGAGGACTTACAATTTGTAGGTCCTCTTTTTTATAGAAGGATTTAATTAATTGTCTCAATTACTCCATCTATTCAATTTTTTTATTTTGAGATTCTTCTTTGAAATATCTTCGGGTCAATACCTTTTGTAAATCACGTAATATAATTTGATGAGCAATTACTTCAACGTGGTTGTACTGGGACAATTCCTGCGCTGCATTTATAATTGATTGGTCGGAGATGTCAATTCGATAAAGCAAAGTGTATAATTGCTCCGAATTACCAGCCAATAATTGATCTAGTAATGCTTTTACTTGCGGATGCATTTCGTGATACACATTATCAAGCTTACCTGAAAAAGTTATTTCCATGCCAAATACATCAAAATCTCTTCTAATCTGATCAATCGTTTCCCGCACAATATCTTCTCTATTAAGATATTCGTTGATATTTGTATGCTGTATTTGTGGAAGACTCATTCTTTTTGCCTTAAGTGTTTCAATTGTTAGAACAAGATTTTTGCTTTAGAGTTTAAATGAAAAATTAAATCGAATTAAAAACATTATTAAGTAGAAATATAGGGTCTTCCGCAATAAACACTTACGACATAAAGTTTGTACCATTTTGTAGATGACTTGTAATCAAGTTTAAACCACTATAGATTTTAGATAAAATCAATTACCAGCGATTATTACGGGACATAATATCCCCCAAATAGGATCAATCCCGATTTGCCATTTATACGAACTGTTCAAAAGTCAGGAAACAAATCAAAGCTAGATGGGGTATTCGTTGCAGAATATTTATAACTTGGTTTTATTCCAGGGGAATAGTAAAATTGGGCTTAAAACAATTGGGTTTCTCCCCGAATTTGCAGAATGAATTTTAATAAAAATATTTTTGAGAAATGATAGTGTTTATTTTAAATAAACAACTGATCGAAACTGAAAAACCCTCAGGGATGCCCCTGCTTGATTTTATTCGCGAAGAATTGGAGTTGACAGGAACAAAAATAGGGTGTCGTGAAGGTGATTGTGGTGCATGTACACTGATGGAAGGTGAACTGCAAGGAAAAGAAGTAGTTTATAAAACGATTGTATCGTGTCTTACACCTCTGGGTAATGTTCATGGAAAGCACGTGGTAACCATTGAGGGAATCAGCGAGGACCATCTCACTCCTATTCAAAAAGCTTTTGTTGATCATTCAGCCACGCAATGTGGATTCTGTACTCCCGGATTCATAATGTCACTAACTGCACATAGCTTATCAAAAGATACTTCCGACTTTGAAAAAACACTTGCAGCTATCGATGGTAACATTTGCCGGTGTACAGGATACAAATCAATCGAAAGAGCTGCAAAAAGTTGTTGGGAGTACAATCAATCGAGGAAGGATGAAAATGCCGTAGTCTGGATGGTTCGAAACAACCACCTACCTCAATGGTTTATTTCTATACCAAAGCGACTTATAAGCCTAACTAAAACCGAAACGGTAAATTCGGAAGAACACCCGATACTTGGCGGCGGTACTGACCTTATGGTACAAAAAGCTGATGAATTATTTAATTCAAAAGTCAAACTAACGAACGAAATAGCTGCACTGAAAGGAATTTCAGAAAGCAAAGGAATTTGTACCATTGGAGGCGGAGAGACGATGACC
Source organism: Prolixibacteraceae bacterium (assembly GCA_027859005.1). GTDB lineage: Bacteria > Bacteroidota > Bacteroidia > Bacteroidales > Prolixibacteraceae > Roseimarinus. Next base: position 8,736 of record JAQIBQ010000294.1, read on the forward strand.
AATATTATGCAATCGGAATTATTGAAACCTTATTTTCCCAAACTGGAAAAGCATTTCAGTTTGATTGCATCATCACCAATCAGGAACAGTGGTACAATTGCTGGTAACATTGTAAATGCTTCACCAATTGCCGATCTAAGCATTTTTTTTCTGGCACTTAATGCAACAGTACTTCTTTCAGATGAAAGTGGAAATCACAGGAAATTACCGTTGAATGATTTCTTCACAGGCTATAAAACCTTGAAAATGGAATCGTCAGAATATGTATTGGCTATCCGTTTCAAGCTACCAGGCAAATCAGACTATTTTAATTTCGAGAAAGTCAGCAAACGCGAGCACCTCGATATTGCCACAGTTAACAGTGCACTCTCAATACGAATAACCGATGGGCGAATTGAAAACGTTCATCTTTCGGCAGGAGGAGTTGCACCCATTCCCTTGTATTTAAGTTCAACCTGTCAATTTTTGAAGGCTAAAACGCCCGATAGGGAAACCTTACTGAAAGCCAATGAAATAATACAGGAAGAAATTGCTCCAATAAGTGATATTCGTGGAAGTGAAAAGTACAAACGCTTGTTGTTGCGTCAACTTTTCTTTGCCCATTTTTTAGAATTATTTCCTAATATAGTATCTGCCGATAGTTTGAACCTAACCCAAGACAACCATGAAGAACACTGATTCAAAAGGACATACAACAGGCAGATCCCTATTCATTGATGATATCCCTGTTCGGAAGGGAACTTTGCATGGCGTAGTTTTGGCTTCAACTATTGCACACGGGAAAGTACTGAATATCGATTTTTTAGAGGCATTGGCTCTTCCAGGCGTGATTCGTATTTTCACGGAAAAAGATATTCCGGGGGAGAATCAGATTGGAGGAATACTTCCCGATGAAAGCTTGCTTGCTGATCCTGATGTTCATTTTATTGGTCATCCTCTTGCCCTAATAGTTGCCAAAACAGAGCGGATAGCCCGTAAGGCCCGCAGTCTAATCCGTATTGAATATGAAGAATATCCAGCAGTAACTGATCCGCGTGTGGCATGGGAAAAGGGATTGCTTTTATTCCCATCTCGAACATTTCAAATGGGCGATGTTAACACTGCGTTTTCAAATTGTGCCTACGTCTTTGAGGGTAAAGCTGACAGTGGTGGACAGGAGCATCTTTACATCGAAACCCAAGGTTCCTATTCCATTCCCAAAGAAAACGGGAGCATGCTGGTACACTCTTCGACCCAGGGGCCGACGGTAGTACAAAGATGTATTGCGCGTATTTTGGATTTACCCATGCACAAAATTGAAGTAGATGTTCAACGATTGGGTGGTGCATTTGGTGGAAAAGAAGATCAGGCCAATGCATGGGCAGCACTATCAACCATGGCAGCCTATCTGCTACAAAAACCGATAAAGCTGGTATTAAGCAGGCACGATGACATGTACTTGACTGGAAAGCGTCATCCCTACAGCTCAGATTTCCGAATTGGTTTATCAAAAGAATTAAAGATAATAGCCTGGGAAGTGACCTATTTCCAAAATGGAGGGGCTGCAGCCGATCTTTCTCCGGCAATCTTGGAGCGTACCCTTTTTCATTCCACCAGTAGCTATTACATTCCCAACGTCAGCGCAACGGCCTACAGTTGTAAAACCAACCTTCCTCCTTTTACGGCTTTCAGAGGTTTTGGTTCACCACAGGCTATGTTCGTAATGGAATCGGCAATTGCAATGGCAGCCGGGAAGCTAGGAATTAAAGCCCAGGAAATTCAGGAAAAAAACCTGATTGATGAACAGCAAGAATTCCCCTTTGGACAAGTTGCAGTAGAGGCCAATGCCATTTCGTGCTGGAACGATACTTTTAAAACATACAATATTGGGGAAAAAGAGAAGGAAATTGAGCGCTTTAACCAATCGGATTCGATGTTTCGCAAAGGACTAGCAATCTCGCCTATTTGTTTTGGGATATCATTTACTAATACCTCAATGAATCAGGCTCGTACTCTGGTGCACATTTATCAGGATGGGAGTGTTGGTATCAGCACAGGAGCTGTTGAAATGGGGCAAGGTGTAAATACCAAAATGAAACAGATTGCTGCCCGTGCATTTTCTATCGATCCTTCGCGTATAAAATTGGAAACAACCAATACCACTCGTGTAGCCAATACCTCGCCAACTGCTGCCAGTTCTGGAGCCGATTTAAATGGAAAAGCACTCCTTTGTGCCTGCAATAAACTTTTAAGCCGTTTAAAAGAAACAGCTTCGGCGATGGAAAACACGTCCTCCGATTCTATTTCCCTTCAGCATGAATATGTTTATTCCGACAATAAAAAAACAAACATTGGATGGGAAGAATTGGTTAAAACCGCTTTTCTGAATCGAGTGAGTCTTTCGCAGATTGGCCACTATGCAACACCTGTAATACATTTCGACAAATCGATTGAAAAGGGACATCCCTTTGCCTATCATGTGTTCGGAACTGCTTGTGTTACCGTGAAACTAGATTGTTTGCGTGGTCGTTATTGGGTGGAGAGCGTTCAAATTGTTCACGATTTTGGTAGCAATGAATTTTCGGATCTGGATTTGGGCCAAATTGAAGGAGCTGTAATGCAAGGAATTGGTTGGATGACCATGGAAGAGATTGGTTTCAACGAAAAAGGGAAACTCCTTTCGAACAGCCTTTCGACCTATAAAGTTCCTGACATATATTCTGCTCCACAAATAGTTGAATGCAATGCATTGAAAACCGACGGGCCCGAATTGGCAATTCTTCGTTCCAAAGCTGTTGGGGAACCACCGTTTATGTATGGTATTGGTGCTTATTTTGCGCTACAAAATGCCATACGTTCATTTAATCCCGAAGCAAGACTTGAATTCAATGCACCTTTTACTCCGGAAAAAGTACTATTGACTCTTTATCCTGAAAAAGCATGAGGGGAAAAGAATTGAAGTATACACGAAGAGACATTGTACGCGGTGTATTTATTTATGCCTCGGGCGATACTGTTGCTGCACTAATGCTTAACGAATTTTCATGGTGGCGTATGCTTGGCTTAGCACTGGTGGGTGCAAGCTTTTATGCTTTTGAGATTCCAAACTATTTCAGCTGGATTGAACGGAAAGTAAAACCCTATTCCGGCTTCAAACTTTCAATGGTAAAAACCGGTTTGGCCATGCTCTATTTCAATCCACTTTGGATAGCCCGACATCTGTTTTTTATCCGTTTATTTTCTGGAACAGCAGGAAGTGTATCTTGGGATCTACTCCGAATTGCATCAATTTCATTTGGGGTGAACATACCAATTTCACTTATCGCGAACTACATTATTCAAAATAAAATCAACCTGAAATATCGATTTTTGGCCAGTGCCATTTTCTCAGCACTAATGGCCATTTATTATGCTGCAAGTGTAACCCTCTTTAAATAAACCAAACCATGGATCTCTGGTCATTCATTCTTTCCAAACTTCACGATAAAAAGCGCATCATTTTGATGGTCGTAATAGATAACCAGGGCAGCAGCCCCGGCCGTAGAGGTTTTAAAATGGCAGTCTCGGAAAATGGCTCCCTGTTTGGATCAATTGGCGGAGGACTTATGGAATACCGGCTCGTTGAATTGGCACGGAAAGAGCTAAAACAAAATAGTAAGCGTATATTCCTCATGCACCAGGAACATCTCCCCGATGCAGGAGGCGAAAAATCAGGTATGATTTGTTCTGGCAACCAGAGTATCGCTTTTTATCCCTTGAATGTATCAATTGTTGAAACAATTGAGCTTATTGCTCAAGCGAAAATAGAGAAAGGTATTGTTCGTTATTCTGAATTAGGAATTAAAGCTATTGAAAACGCCACAATTGAGCACTCCCTGCAATCATCAATCACCTCCGAAAAAGTATGGGAATTAGAGGAATGCATAAGCAAAACTAATACGCTTTTTATATTTGGAGCAGGACATGTTGGTAAAGCTCTAAGCCGAATTGTTTACGAACTCGATTTTCGGATTGTATTTCTTGATGATAGAAACAAGGAATCGCTTTGCGAAAGCAATAGCTCTGATCAACATATTCACACTGTCGACTATCAAAATATTGCATCCCTTATTCCTGAAGGAAAGCATATCTATGTAGTAATTATGACGTTCGGGCACCAAAGCGATGAAATAGTATTACAGCAACTGCTTGATAAGAAGATAAAGTACCTTGGCTTATTGGGAAGCAAAGCAAAATTACATTCCATCTTCTCCAACCTCCTTAACAAAGGGATTACGCAACAACAATTAGATGCGGTACATTCACCCATCGGAATTCCCATTCATAGCCACACACCAGCAGAAATAGCTGTTAGTATAGCAGCAGAGCTAATTGCCATACGAAACAGAAAGCATGATTAATTATGCATGGCAACTTACGAGATTTCAAAAATCAGCAAGAAGAATTAAAGGAGTAGTTTATAAAACACCACCATCCAAAGAGGTGGTGCTTGTGATTATAATAAAATAAAATTCAATGAGAGCCTATCTAACCATTCATGCAAAAAATACAATAATCCCTTTTGATCATCGTGATTTAATCACACAAACCATTGCCAACTGGATCGGTTGGGACAATGTAATGGGAAACCTTCCACCCTACTCCTTCTCTCGGTTCGAAGGCATTAAGAATAGCCTGGAAGGAATCTGGTTTAACGATGAAACCGCATTTTTCCTTAGTTCACCCAATACCGAAGTCGTTAAGAAATTAGAAATAGGGGTTAAAGCCAAGCCAAATATGTTTAATGGGCTAAAAGTAAGCGACATCAAAGTTCTCGATGCGCCCGACTTGAGTAAACGAGATGTTCTTTTTGTGGCAAGTCCCTTGCTATTAAAGAATAGAAATGATGATGACATTTTATACAACAACAAAACTGCCGATTCCATTTTAATGGAACATAGCCTTTTGAAATTGAAAGAAGCTGGTATTCACGACGAATCTTTTCACATCGAATTTGACAAGAACTATGAAAGTGCAGGTTCAAAAAAAATCACATACAACGGAAATATTATGCGCGCTAGCTGGTGTCATGTTGTGATCAAAGGCCTGCCTGAAACCAAACAATATTTATGGCACGTAGGTCTAGGCTATGGAAACAACATAGGCTTTGGAGCAATTATGTAGACTCAAATGCATTTCATAATTGTTGGTAAATATTCATTTTCGATCATTTTTATGTGCTTATAGTATACTACAAAACGTAAGCACTTTGATTAAAACACGACGACATCTACAATACTGAAGCAGCAAGTGCATAATTTGATTGAACAGCTCACGTTAAATTATTACTGAATAACTTAAAAAGATAGTTCTTACCTAAATATTAAGACTACTTTTGCGCCTGATTTTGAAACAGGACTTTTAGTACTCTGATTCTTGGGTATTTAAAAGAAAGAAAAATTTAAAAAATGAAGAGAATTAGCGAATACAAAAAGTTATTTAACGTCGAAAACAATTTAGATCTTAAAACCTTAAAATCTACCTATAGAAACTTAGTAAAAGAATGGCATCCTGACAAGTTTCAATCGGATGATGCTTTGGCAACAGAAGCCGAATTAAAAAGCAGACAAATTATTGATGGCTATCATTTTTTGGTGAGCTTGGCTCCTGAAACAATTGAAGCAAATAAAGAAGAATACATTACTTCAACCAATTCGGGAATTGACAACTACAAACACAAGGGTCTTTTTCTAGAAATGTCATTTGTTGATGGATCTAGTTATGAATTTTTTGGTGTTCCTAAGAGTGTATTTACTAAGTTTACAAATTCCGACAAGCAACTGCGCTTTGCTAAACGAAACATTTTCAACACTTACTTATACCGTCAATCAAAAAAAGGTAGCTTGGTTGCATAAAACCAAATCGAAAATTGATCTGATTTACTTTTGAATGTTTGAGCTAAAATATAAAGATCCGGTCTGATGTAATATAGACTGGTTTTCTTTTTTATTTACAAAACCAATCTTTCTTGAATAGCTTTTCTGAAAGTACAGTAAATAAAATAAAAGTTTAAACTATTTTTACCAATAGTACACGCTGCCAGAAATTAATTAAAAAAGCACTCAAATGTATCAAACCGATCAAACCATCATAGATGAGATAAACCGAGTGATTGAAGAATATTTCACCTCCAATCCATCTGTAACAATTGTACCCGTTAAAAAACTCATGCCTTCATTTATTGGTGCAGGTATCTTTACTAAAGATCGTAAAAATGGTGCCCCTATACGCAGTATACTCAAAGAACTGGATCATTCTGATCGGTTGAATCTCATTCCCACTGTTCATCCCGAAAGACATGACGAAGCCACCTATTGGTATTTTATTCCATCCAATGAGCCTACTCCAACAAGCCTTTATAAACAAAAAGAAAAAAAGAGACAAACAAAAGTTGATGCATATATCAGCAGCGATAAAAGCTATGTAATTAATTTGTGCGATAAAGTTGTCGGAATGAAAGCCAATCGAACAAAAAGATTTGATTTTCTGTTAGGAGATCTTCACAAAGATGGCGTTTCCCAAACCAAATTACCGATCGATGCTTATTACGAAATTTTACAATTGGCAGTCCAGTATAACGACATAAAACCATGGGAACAAGCCGTACCTGAATATAATGAAACTGATGATTTTGATGAGGAAGAAAATGAAGATGATCGTCATGAACCAAGAATAAAACGGGTCATTTCAAGAGAAGAGCAACGAAGCATCTACAATGAACGAAGAGCAAAAACATTCCCGAAACACGACATTGATTTTGTCTTAATTTCCTATTCCGATTTCGAACACGATGCAGCACTTAAAATCATTCGTAACGAAGAGTCTGATTTAAAGATTGTACATAAAGCTCTAAATGAATTCATAACCGCGGAATAAAGCAATTGCCAAGTAATCAATTTTACAAAATAATCGCAATCATTCAGTATCAAGAATCAAGATTTATTGATTATAAGACGCTTATGCAAAAATGATATATCGTCTTTTATAAATAAAAATAAATTTGAATAAATCTTATAAAAGAAGAATCTGCGAAAAATAATATGCGACTTTAATCCTGGTACTTGCACCTTAATACATGATACTGAGTCACAAATACTCACTTAGTAATTTTAACAGGCACTAATTGAAGTTTGATGTGTTTTAAAATCTAATATGCAATCAATAAAAATATTCTTAACACAACAAAAGTATTTTGCTTCAGCATTTTTATTTTTTTGTTTCAGTTTAGTATTCAGTACTTGGATTACTTATATTCCACATATTTCTGAAAAATTAGCAATAGGCGAAGGAAAAATTGGAGGAGCAATTTTCTTTTCCTCTCTTGGATCATTTATCATGATACCATTGGCCAGACGC
>JAQIBQ010000432.1 GCA_027859005.1 Prolixibacteraceae bacterium
TTTTAAAATTAATTCTGATGCACCATTGGTATATTCCGAAAAATTTATCGTTCGTTCGTATCATGTAGACATAAACCGAAAGCTAACACTGCAAAAATTATGTAGCTTCTTTCAAGACATTGCTGGAAACCATACTGTTGAATGTGGCGTGGGTTGGGAGATAATGCAAGCCGAAAACGTGTTTTGGGTTCTTTCTCGACTCAAAATTGAAGTAACGGAATACCCCGAATGGCGCGATGAAATAACAATTAAAACATGGTCGAACGGATTGGATGGCTTATTGGCGATTCGTAATTTCCAGGTGATCGATTCCAGTGGGAATGAATTGGTAAAAGCACTTAGTTCATGGCTAATGGTAAATACAAAAACCCGACGATTGGTTCGCCCTGAGGGTTATATGAATGATTTTCCTTTGTGTAATGACCGTTTGTTTACTGATAATCCAGGAAAAATTGCTGCATTAAAAGAACCGATTAATTTCGATTCTTCGCCAGTATTATATACCGAAACCGATATGAATCAACACATGAATAACGTGAGTTATATCGATCGGATTATAAATTCGTTCTCGATAGATTTTGTAACAAAACATAAATTAAGTGAATTTGAAATTAATTTTCAGAAAGAAGCCGTTCCAGGCGAAATCCTAAATGTTCAGCAACAAGAAATTGGAAACAACGAATTTTTAAATAGCATTGTGCAGTCTGAAAAAGGTAAAGAAATGGTGCGCACTAAAATGAAGTGGAATAAGCTTTAGTTTGCATCTTGTTTTGTCGTCAATTCCTCCCTTTTAGTGAAGAAGGGATAGGCAGTAAATACATCATTGGAACGAAATTGTAATTTCGCAATTTGTTCGTGTCGTAACTCCATCAGAATCCAACTGGTAAAGAAAGGTTCGTTTGTTTTGTGTGAATGTTGCCATAGCTTGGTTTTTGTATTTTTATATTCTCCGTCTTTTGTATACTTTTCAATAACTTCTTGCATGCAAGTATTGCAATCTAAAGTCCAAGTTCCAACTCGTTTAAAATTTTTGTACTGTCCTTTAAGTGTATAAATATAGCCTCGGTCGTTTGTGAAAGCGAATTTCCATTTTCCATTTCCTTCTTTCAGAAGTTGTGTTCCATTTTCATTGAAATAGGCTTTAACGTCAAAGTTATTTCCATTGTATGCTACAATTAATTTGAGTTGTTTGTTAGGGTAGTAGTATCTCCAAATTCCTATAGGCAAATCATCTTTGAAATTTCCAATTGTTTCAACATTCCCGTTTAAAAAATACTTGGTATAAATGCCATGTTTAAGTCCATTTTTATAGGAGCCTTGAGCGACTCTATGGTTAGAATTAAAATCCATAAACTCGCCATCATATTTTTGTTGCGTTTGGATCCATTTACACTCTCGATAGATATGCGTTTTTTCGTGAGCAATATTCCAGTTGTGGTAGTAATATATTCTAGCATGTAAGGTGTCAAGACCTGATTGGTAATAATTAATTGCATTTTCAGGGATTTCGATTGTTTCTGGAATAGAATATTCCGATTCACAGTTTTTGCACCAGGTAGAAATTAGTTTATCGGCTTGTTGTACGCCTAAGCTTTTGGCCCAAAGCAAGTCACTACACGATTCTTGTGTTTTACCAAGATAAAGCCTTGCAACGCCACGGTTGTAAAGCGAATTGACTGATAATTTATAGTTTAATGCTTTGCTTAATAAGGTTTCTGCTTGGTTGTATTCTTCATTTTTAAGACATAAGGTTCCATAACTATTATAGAGATTAAATGGTAATTCATTAAGTGGGTATCCATTTTCAAACAAATCGATAGCTTTTTGGTAATTGATTCCAATGCTGTCGTTTAGTTCCAGTCTTTTATAAATTGCGGCACGTTTACTATAGATTTCTGTTTCGTTTGAGTTATAGCTCTCAGCAATTTTTAAGGTATTGATTGCAAGTTGATAGTTTTCTCGGTTGATATGCCCAGTTACCTTATTCAGTTGATATTTAACATTCGCAGTATCTTCAACTAATTTAATTCCTATACGCTTATAGTTATCAAATGGATTTGAAAAGTCGATAAATTCCTGAGAATAGCAAAAAAGTGTAATTAATAGGAAGGTTATGGAGAAAAGAATTTTCATTGGTTTTTTTTTGTGAAAATAAAGATTTGATTTATTCTCACTACAAATGTTGTTTGAAATATGACTTAACTTTGATAAGCCCCTTTATTTGGCTGTTGAACTGAACCAATCTTCAATCATTTGCATTTTTTTCTCCATTGGCAAATAACCATCGATCCAACGAATATCGAAACCTTGTTTTTCCATGCGTCGGTACCAAGTCATTTGTCGTTTGCTAAACTGATGTATAGCTGTTTCAAGTTGTTTGAACATTTCATTGTACGAAAGCTGACCCAAAACAAATTGAGTAAGGAACTTATATTCTAAACCATAGTAGATTAATTGTTCTGGTTTTACTCCGTTTTCAAGCAAGGTGTTCACCTCGGCAATCATGCCTTCTTTCATTCGAGATTCGAGTCGTTCTGTTATTCTCTTTCTTCGTGAATCTCTATCGAATTTCACCCCAACGATTAAGCTATTTATTGTTGGATAAGTCCTGTCAATTGCAGTGTTTTTAGTGTAGTATTCCTCAATTTCAATGGCTCTTACAGCTCTTTTGACAGTATCAACATCTGTTTTGTTGTGGGGTGTTTTGTAGGTGTTTAGGATTGTTTCAAGTTCAGACAGCGTTTTTTCTTCTAGTGATTTTCTTAGTGGTTCATTCACTGGAACATTAATTAACTTATAGCCTTTTAAAACTGCTTCGATATACATCCCTGTACCTCCACAAACAATTGGTAGTTTTCCTGCAGTTTGAATTTTCTCAAAAGCGCTTACAAAATCACGCTGGTATTCAAATACATTGTATTCATATCCAGCATCAACAATGTCAATTAGGTGATAGGGTACTTCAATTCCATCAAGCGTATATTCTGCAATGTCTTTACCTGTTCCAATATTCATACCCCGATATACTTGCCGCGAATCTGCAGAAATAATTTCACCATTTAATCGTTTGGCTAAATGTACTGCAACTCCTGTTTTGCCTGACGCAGTTGCACCTAAAACTGTTACTAAATTGTATGTTTTCATTTTTTTGTTTAAAACAACTACACTAATGCTTATTCAGTTTACAAAACTAATGTATTTTTGTGGTGTAAGAACGGGATACTATGAAGCTTGTAGAATATGTGGTGGAAATTTTTGAGGAAAGTTTACGAATAATTTTTTATCCTAAACTTCATTGGTTACGAGTGAAAGCTGAGCGAGATGTAATATCTGGTGGTTTTCGCAAATTTTTTGTGCCTGGTATTTTGTTCGTTTTTATAGCTGTTTTTATAGGCGATTTAATTTTTGAATCGGAATATGGTTTTTTGTTTTGGGATACTTTAATTAAAGCGACACGAAAAATAATTCTTTTGTTGTTAACCTTAATTGCCTCAAATATGTTGTTGTATGAGATCTCTAGGGGGTTTAAAATTCCGATAGCATTCGAGGAATCAAGAAAAATTACGATATATTCAATGTTGCCATTAGTGTTGTTAGCAATTGTTACCGGATTTTTCCCTTTTTTTGATGTTGTTGGTATATTCGCTTTTTATTGTTTTTATTTGGCTTATAGTGGGTTAAATGTTCTTTTTGGAGTTCAGTTGCAACGTAATTATTCGTTTTTAATTATATTAGCTGGATTCGTTTTTTTTACTTACTTTTTTCTTGCATTCTTGTTAACTAAGTTAACTGCTTTAATTATTTATTAAATGGGATTAAAACCGCAAACAAACGTAAACATAAAGAACAAGAAAGCTTATTTCGAATTCGAAATTCTAGATAAGTACGTTGCTGGTATTCAACTACAAGGAACCGAAATAAAATCTATTAGGACAGGCAAAGCCGGTTTGGTTGATTCTTATTGCCAGTTTTTTAGTGGCGAGTTGTATGTCAAAAATTTGCATATTGCTGAGTACTTTTTTGCTTCAATCAATAACCACGAAGCAAAAAGAGAACGCAAATTATTGCTCAATAAGAAAGAATTACTCAAATTAGAACGGAAGACAAAAGAAACAGGATTTACACTTGTTCCTTTGCGCTTATTTCTTAATAATAACGGTTTGGCTAAGTTAGAAATAGGTTTGGCCAGAGGAAAGAAAACCTATGATAAAAGAGAAACACTTAAGCATAACGATGCTAAAAGAGATATGGATAGAGCGATGAAATTCTAATATATATTCATTCTTTTTTTTATATCCATCTTTTTTCTATTCGCTCTATAATTTTAACGAAATAATAAAAGAGTGTAAAGCTTTCTAATTGTGTTAAAAATTTTAAATTTCTTGATTCATTAAATCAAGGGTGGTGTTATGAAGGATCGGAACTTCAATTATTGCAAGACGCTTACTGAATATAGGAGAGAGAAGACCATTGAGGTTAATGTTGGGGGTGTGCCTTTGGGGGGAGATAATCCAATTCGCTTACAGTCAATGACTGATACAGACACGCTTGATACCGATGCTACAGTTGATCAATTTCTACGTATTGTTAAAGCAGGTGCTGACTATGTTCGTATTGCTGTTAAAAGAACTAAAGATGCAGAAAATCTAAAAATAATTAAGGAGAAAATAAGGGCAATGGGAATTAATACTCCAATTATTGCTGATGTCCATTTTAATCCTAAAATTGCTGAAATATCTGCAAAATACGTTTCAAAAGTGCGTATTAATCCGGGAAACTTCTACGATAAACGTGCTCATTTCGAGAAGCTTATTTATACCGATGCTGAATATCGGGATGAATTGTTGAAGTTGGAAGAAGCAATCTCTCCTTTTCTTGACGTTTGCAAAAAACACGAAACAGCCATAAGAATTGGTGCTAATCAAGGTTCTCTTTCGGATAGAATAATGAGCCGTTATGGAGACACGCCTGCCGGTATTGTTGAGTCTGTATTAGAATTTTTACGCATTTGCAAGAAAAAGAACTTTCACAAAGTTGTTATCTCTATAAAGTCTTGGAATACACGTGCTTTGGTTTATACTGTGAGGTTAATGAACTATAAAATGCGTTTGGAAGACATGGAATATCCATTCCATATTGGTGTTACAGAGGCAGGGGAAGGAGAGGATGGACGTATTCGTTCTGCAGTAGGTATTAGTACTTTATTGATAGATGGAATAGGTGATACCATTCGAGTTTCACTAACGGAACAACCTGAAAATGAAATTCCATTTTCAAAAAAGTTAATTGAAACAATTGAAGCAAGAAAAGGGCACGAAGCTATTGAAGCTCCTGTTTTTGCTCAAACTAATCCTTTCGAATTTGAACGCCGTTATGGTCGTCCTGTACGTAAAATTGGAAACCGTAGACCTCCAGTTGTTATTGCTTCCTTGAACGAAAATAGTATTTTGGAAGTTTCGAACCTAAACGGTAGAACTGAGCCCGACTATTACTACGATGGAAAATCGATTAGTACCAAAAAGAACAAAAAATTTCCAATAATAAGTTTAGAAGACTATTTGTACAACGATATATATCAAAGCAGTCTTCGCTTTATTAAAACATCTCGGAAGGAATTTATGGAATTCAGGAAAACCAATCCTGAAATTGTTCCTAAATTTAAAGCTGAGCGTAAAGCTGTTATTTTACTCGAATCTGATAATGCGAATAAATATGCCGACATGCGTGGTTTCTTCATGATGTTGGATTCAATTATTTGTCGTTTATCAGTTGTGCTTTTGGGAAGTTACAACGAAGGCCGTGTTGCCGATTTGCAATTGAAAGCTGCTACCGATTTAGGCGGGCTTTTTATCGATGGTTATGGTGATGGGATTCTTTTAACCAACGAAGGAACAGATATTTTTTACTCTGATTTGAAGAATGCGAGTTTCGCAATACTTCAGGCCACTAGAATGAGAATTTATAAATCGGAATTCATCTCTTGTCCTGGTTGTGGTAGAACTCAATTCGACTTGCATAAAACTACTCTTGAAATAAAAGAGCATTTCTCGCACCTGAAACACCTTAAAATTGGTATTATGGGTTGTGTTGTTAATGGTCCGGGCGAAATGGGTGATGCCGACTATGGATACGTTGGAGCTGGAAAAGGTAATGTGAACCTATACAAAGGGCAGAAAGTTATTAAACGTCATATTCCTACAGAAGAAGCAGTTGCCGAATTGGAAAAAATTATTCGTGATAATAACGATTGGATAGAACAATAATTTACGAAAATAAAGAGTGAAGGAGATTTCGAAAGAGACCTCCTTTTTTTGTTTGTAAGTAGGATTTAATAATTGAAGTCAATGGCTAATTGAGTCATCATACCAATCAATAAAATGCCTTATTCCTTCCTCGAAATTGAATTGTGGTTTGTAGTTAAATAAACGTTGAGCTTTTGAAATATCAGCAAAAGTAATGTCAACATCTCCAGCTTGCATGGGCAATTGCCTGATGTTTGTTTTTTCGCCTGTAGCTTGGTAAATAATCTGAATCATATCCTTAAGAACAATGGGGTGATTATTTCCTAGGTTAACCGTTTCATAAACATTCTCGTTCTCGAAAAGATAATTAACAGCTCCCATAATTCCCGAAATAGTGTCATCTACATAGGTATAGTCTCGGGCTGTTGAGCCATCGCCAAACATCGTAATTTCTTTTCCTTCACGAATTAATTTGGTGAATTTATGAATGGCTAAGTCAGGGCGTTGACGAGGTCCAAACACGGTAAAAAAGCGCATGTTAATGATGTCTATTTTGTGTAAGTGATGAGCTGTATGGTTAATTAATTCACAGGCTTTTTTTGTTGCCGCATACGGTGAAATTGGATTGGTTACATCCATTTTTTCTGTAAATGGAGTTTCCTTTGTATTTCCATATACCGATGACGAAGAAGCAAATGCCATTTTTCCGATGCCTTTGTTTTTCATCATATTTAATACATTCTGAGTGGCATTAATGTTGTTCTCTATGTACGATGAAGGATCTTCAATGGAAGGACGAACTCCAGCTTTTCCTGCTAAATGAATTACAAGTTCAATTCCTTCTGGTAATTTTGATTCAAAGTCCTTGGTTAAGTCTTCTTCAAGAAAAGTAAAATTGGGATGATGTATAAAATTTGAAAGGTTTTGTTTCTTTATTGAAATGTTGTAAAAAGGATCAAAATTATCGATGCCAAAAACCTGATAATTTTCAGCTAAAAGCTTTTCTGTTAAATGAGAGCCTATAAATCCAGCGCATCCAGTAACCAATATTGTTTTCATTCAAATAGTAATTTTATCAATCTAAGAAATAAATTTTGCACCTGCCCATCCAATGGCGGCACCTAATAGTATTGCAGAAAATAACATTGGTAAAAATGCTTTCTTCTCTTTTGGTATAACCATTGTCATTACAGGAATAGACGAAAGAACCGACACAATAACTCCGGTTAACCATCCTGATATTTCCCAATGAATAAATGGAATAATCAGACCTAGAACAAGATAGTGTCCAAAAGCAGAAATGCAGGCCATTCTATCCATCTTTTGAATTAGCATTGGTAGAGCATCAATAGTGCCTGCTATTAATCCAATAAGTATTGCTATAAGTAGTTGATTCATGATTTATTTCTTTTCAGATATTTTTTAATCACACCCATATCAAAAGGCAATAAATCAAAAATACCCTTTCCTGTATAATGTAAAATTAAATTGCGTGTGTACATCACCAACCCTCCGAGGTTTCCCAGTAGAAGAACAGGATCGAGGCGCATAGCGGCATAAATAACTGTCATTGTACCGCCAACAATACTAAAGTACCAAAAACCTAACGGTAGTGAAGATGTTTTATTTTTCTCGGCAACCAGCCATTGATAAATAAAACGAAAAGTAAAAATAAGCTGAGCTGCAATTCCGAATATAAGCAGCCACCGTGCAATGTCGGTATTGTTTAAGATATGATGTAAGCTATAGTTCCCCGAAAATATCATCCACCCCAAGCAGGCAAAAGGCATAATGAAAGCAATTACTTTGAAATAGTTGGGTATTTTTTTCCAGGCACCTTGTAATTGCAAGTTTCGGATGTAAATAAAAAAGGTGATAAATTGACCGAGAATAATGGCAAAATCTTTTCGTAAAATACCATAGACAAGCATTAGTATAGAAGCTCCTAAACTTATTTGCCAGAATAAGACCGGTGATAAAACTTTCCCTGCTTTTTCCGATTTAAACCATTGAACAATAGTGCGTGCAAAAAAGAGAATTTGAGCCAAAAATCCCATTGCAAAAACGAATACATCTGCTCGATTGAAATCCATATAATTTGGTTACGAAGGTTGGGCAAATGTATTAAAAAAGGTTGAAAACAGATAGGATTATTGAAGATAAAGACCACCAACATTGGAATTATTAGTAGTCTTTTTTTGATCAGTTTTGCATTCTTTCAACTTTCCATTTTAAAATAAACCAAAGAATGGCTGAAAAGAATAAAACAATTAATCCGTACATAGGAGCAAACATGCTTATTTTAAGCCCTCCAAGTATGATGGATGGAGAAATGTCTGCTGCTTTTTCAATGGCTTCAAATGCAGCCATCATTCCAATCATTTGGAATATACTACCAATTAGAGGGGAAAGGCTTCCGAAAAAGAGAATGCCAACTAGTCCTTTTTTATCAATGTTTCTTTTAACAAAAACATCGTATCCTTTTACAACTGTAAAGATTAATACCAGTAAGGCACATATCGTAATGAGTCCCATTCCAAGTAATCCGCCGGTTCTTAAAAAATCTAACATGATTATAAATTTAAGGTTTAACAATTAATTTCAAATCAAATGTAAACCTGAACCAAATGTATTTAAATTTTGATCGACCAACTACACGAATATGAATGAATACAACTTAAAATGGCACACATTGTTGTATCCTTCGTGAAATGTGTTGTTCGTCGATAAAGAATGGTATTAATAATTATTCTGATGAAAAGAATTAATTTTAGTCATTCAAATATGAGTTATACTATTACTATTTTTCGACAACGTGAATTAAAACGAATAGGCATTCATTTACTATTTTGGATGGTCTCATTCAGTTTTTTCTGGTTACTATTTAGCAGGAATAGTGGCGATCAAATCAATACCGCCATCTTTCTTGCTTTTCTTTCACCCATTTCTATTGCTACTACTTATTTTTTTAATTACCGATTGATTCCTCGTTTTTTATTCAAAGGACATTACTTCAAGTTTATTTGGTATTCATCTATAATTGCGGGGGTAGCGATATGGCTAACCTTGCTTTTTGGAATTCTAATATGGGCTTGGCGGGCTGATTTCAACATGGGAGAAATAAACCACAATACAATTGATTTACCAATGTTATTTGCTGCTTTATTTTTTGTGGTTTTAATGGGTGTCTCTGTTAAATTAATTCGGTTTAATCAACAAGTTCAAAACCAAAAAACGCTGGCTGAAAAGCAAAAAGTAGATTTGGATAATCAGTTGAAAGTTAATGAGCTCAAATTGTTAAAAGATCAGCTCAATCCACATTTCTTATTTAATACATTGAATAACTTGTATGGTTTAACCCTTGAGAAATCAGAAAGAGCACCTGAATTGGTAATGCAATTATCGAATATTCTCGATTACATGCTTTATCGTACGAATAACACTACAGTTCCTTTACAACAAGAAATTGAAATGCTTCACAATTACGTAGCAATAGAGCAAGCTCGCTTCGAAGGCCGTTATCCAATTTCATTTGAAGTAAAAGGACAATATGAAAACCTTCAGATTGCACCTTTGTTGCTTTTGCCTTTAGTTGAAAACTGTTTCAAGCACGGCATTCGAAAATCAATAAAGGCATCTTTTGTAGATATCGATATCGAAATAGAAAAGAATTCAATTATTTTTAAGTCATCGAACTCCATTGGATCTCAACAATCGACTGGTGGAATTGGACTTCCAAACATGCAAAAACGATTGGAAAGAATTTATCATAGAAACTACGATTTGAAAATAAACAATAATGGGACAGTATTTGAAACTTACTTATCTATACAATTAAACTAAAAATGATTATAGCAGAATTTCCCTATGTGTCAGATTTTTTGAAGGATACCATTTGTAACAATGGCTTCAAACTTATAACAACAGAAAATACCGATGCAATTTTTAAAAAAAGAAAACCAAATTTAATCACTAGTGAGCAAACCGTTGAATCTTTTAAGCAAAATCCGAATCAAAAAGTATATACCAATTCTGAAAATTCCATTAGTTGGATAATTCAAAATTTACCTTTTACTGATCTACCTCGCCAAATCGAACTTTTTAAGAATAAAGTAAGGTTTAGGGAATTTATGCAAAATCATCATCCCAACTATTTTTTTAAAGAAATTGAATTTTCCCAACTAAATAAAATTGATATTTCAAGTTTTCCAAAATCCTTTGTTATAAAACCAGCGGTTGGATTCTTTAGTATGGGCGTTTACATTGTGAATTGTCATTCCGATTGGGCACAAATAGTATTGGACATCCAAAGCGAAATTGAAGAAGTTAAATCGTTATATCCAGTCGAAGTTTTTAATCATTCAACATTTATTGCCGAAGAATTAATTGAAGGAGAAGAATATGCATTTGATGCTTATTACAAAGAAAATGGCGAGCCTGTTGTAATGAATATTTATTATCATCCTTTTTTATCGGGAAACGATGTGAGCGACCGCGTATATTTAACTTCAAATGAAATTGTAATGGAGAAGCTCGATTTGTTTACCAATTGGTTAAAACAAATAGGCAAAGATGCTCGTTTGCATAATTTCCCTTTGCATGTTGAAGCCAGAATAAATACGAAGGATGAACTTTTGCCTATTGAAGTAAATCCTTTACGCTTTGGTGGTGTTTGTACAACTGCCGATTGTACTTGGTTTTCATACGGAATTAATTCCTATGAATATTTTTTTAATGAGTTAGAACCCAATTGGGACCAAATATTTGAGATGCGAAAAAATAAGCTTTATAGTTTGATCGTGCTCAATAATTCAACGGGTGTTGAAGGTGAAAATATTTCTAAATTCGATTACGATAAAGTGGCGTCCAAACTTTCAAAACCATTGGAAATTCGTTCAATTGATTATAAAAAACTTCCTCTATTTGGGTTTATTTTTGCCGAATTGGAGAAAGATAATTATTCTGAAATTGAATACTTTTTGAAATCTGATTTGAAAGAGTTTATTACAGAAAAAACTGAAGGACTGAGAAACTGAAAGACTGAAGGACTGAATAAACTGAATAAACTGAAAGACTGAAAGACTGAAGGACTGAAAAACAGAAGGACAGAGAAATTGAATGAATTGAAAATATTGAAATTCAATTATATTGTTGATAAGGAGAAATGATGAAGTACAAATGCATACTAGTTGACGATGAGCCAATTGCCATACGAATAGTTCGAAATTATTTGTCAAATTTCGATGAGTTTGAAATAGTGGCTGAATGTAGTAATGCAATTGAAGCCATGAAAGTTATGCGTACCGAAAAGGTAGATTTACTTTTTCTCGACATTGAAATGCCTCAATTAAACGGAATTGAGATGCTAAAAACATTGCCTTATATTCCCAGCGTTATTTATACCACTGCTCACCGTAATTATGCTGTTGAGGCTTTCGAACAGAAAGCTTTAGATTACCTGATGAAGCCAATTTCAATGGAACGATTTACTAGTGCCATTAACCGTTTCCTAGATCTAAAATCTCATGTTCAAACTCATGTTCAATTACGTAATCAATGGGTAATACTTAAAGTCGACAAAAAGAATGTAAAATTACAACTTGAAACTATTCAATACGTCGAAAGTATGTCAGACTATATTATTGTACATACTGATGAATCGAAATTAGTGTGTAAAGATCGTATAAGTCACTTCGAAGAAAAGCTTCCTTCATCCGATTTTATTCGCGTTCATAGGTCATACATTATTAATAAGCTAAAAGTTTCAGCATGGTATGGAAATACAATTGAAATTGGGTCAATAAAAATTCCAGTTGGTCGAAACTATAAGGCCCAAGTTGAAGGTTTTTTATCCAAATAATAAGAGATTGATCATTTCCATTCAAGGAGTGCATTGTTAAGAAACTGACGAAGAAGTGCAATCATTTGTTTACTATTTCTAATCTCGGTTTATTTTCTGAAATTTGCCCCGCAATAAATTTAAGTTGAAAACGAGTTCAACAAAATCAAAAAGTTTGTAATGAGTAGTTTCGAAAGTTTTAATCTTACCAAGCAATTGAATCGAATAATTGACGATTTGGGCTATCAAAAACCCACGCCAATACAAGAAGAAGCATTTCCGGTAATTATGTCGGGGAAAGATGTTGTAGGCATTTCGCAAACTGGTACAGGAAAAACCTTTGCATTTATGCTTCCTTTGTTGCAAAATCTAAAGTTTTCGAAACAGATTACTCCACGCATTTTGATTCTTGTTCCAACTCGAGAATTGGTGCTGCAAATGGTGGAGATGATAGAAAGCTACACAGCCTATATGAACGTGCGAGTACTTGGTGTTTATGGCGGAACAAACATAAACATGCAAAAGGCATATATTGGCGAAGGAATAGATGTTTTAGTTGCAACGCCCGGCCGTATTTACGATTTAACATTAGACGGAGCACTTCAACTTAAAACCATTAAAAAACTGGTTATCGACGAGGTAGATGTGATGCTCGATTTGGGTTTCATCTATCAGTTAACCAATATTTTTGAATTATTAGCCGAAAAGCGTCAGAACATTATGTTCTCGGCAACCATGACCGATGATGTAGAAGAATTGATTGAAGATTTCTTTGTTGTTCCTCATAAAATCTCAATTGCGGTTAGTGGTACACGTTTAGAGAATATTGAGCAAAGTTGTTATTCGGTTGAAAATTTCTATACCAAAGTTAATCTGCTTATTCACCTTCTTCAGAAGAAAAATGAATTTTCAAAAGTATTGGTGTTTCTATCTAATAAAAAGTATGCCGACCTTCTTTTTGAAGAATTGGAAAAGCACTTTGTCTCCGAGCTATGCATTATTCATTCAAATAAATCGCAGAACTACCGCATACGTTCAATCACCGAATTTGACGAAGGGAAAAACCGAATTTTGGTGGCTACCGATGTAATGTCGCGTGGCTTAGACTTCGATAAGGTAACACATGTTATTAATTTTGATACGCCACATTTTCCTGAGAATTACATGCACCGTATTGGGCGTACTGGAAGACAAGAGGCAATTGGCCATTCCATTCTCTTTTATACCGAAGCTGAAAAAGAAGCAAAAGAAGCAATTGAAACTTTGATGAACTATAGTGTTCCTATCATTGATTTCCCTATTGATGTAGAAATATCTGGAAAATCTATACCCGATGAATTACCTCGTTTTATAGATCCAAGCTATAAGAATCGAAAGAAAAATGAAGAAGAGCGTGGTCCATCTTTTCACGAGAAGAAGCTGAAAAACACGAAGGTAAATCAAGGTGGGTCGTATTTACGAAAAATGAAGACTTATAAGAATGCTCGACGTAAAGGCGATAAAATTGCGAATAGACGCAACAAGAAGAAATAAAAAAAGGCAACCTAATAGGCTACCTTCTTTTAAATCTTTTATCTACTATTTTTCTTAAGCAATATTGGTAAATACTTGTTGAACGTCTTCGTCATCTTCAATCTTATCCAATAACTTATCAACCTCTTCCATTTGCTCTTCAGTTAACTCTGTAGGTGAAGTTGGTATACGTTGTAAGTTTGCTTTGGTAGTTTCTATTCCCAAATCTTCAAAGGCTTTAACCAATAAACCGAAATCAGTATAGTCGGCGTAAGCGTAAAGAATGCCATCGTTTTCTACTAACTCTTCTAAGCCACCGTCAATTAATTCCATCTCTAACTCTTCAATGTCTTTTCCATCGGGTTTGGCAAATTCAACTACTGCTTTTCGATTAAACATGAACTCCATCGATCCTGGAGAAACTAAGCCGGCTCCCCATTTGTTGAACATCCATTTCATGTTCGCAACAGTACGGGAATGATTATCGGTCATGCATTCTACCATAAACATAGTTCCGTACGGACCTTTGCCTTCGTATAGTTCATCAACAATGTTCTCAAAATCTTTTCCCGAAGCACGCTTAATTGCGGCATCGATATTGTTTTTTGGCATGTTTTGAGCCTTGGCATTTTGGATGGCTGTTCGCAAAGCAGAATTTATGTTGGGATCTTCTCCTCCTTCTTTGGCTGCAACTGTTATTGCTTTTCCTAATTTTGGAAAAATCTTAGACATTTTGTCCCAACGTTTTTCTTTGGCTGCTCTTCGGTATTCAAATGCTCTTCCCATGTTGTATTTTTTATTTGGTCTCAAAAATATAACGGTTCTATGAATTTCCATAATAAAGCAGTAAAAACTTTTTCTTTTAACTACTTTATTACAACTTATTGAACCCTTCTGTTGCATTGTTGTTAAAAAGCTTGGTGCTATTAATGGAGTAGTATTACCAAATCAAAAAATCAGTTATCTTTGCGTGGATTTTAAAAATCGAGAGTTAACAGTAAATCAGTGTTTTAGTAGAAAAAATCAATGAAGAATATTCGAAATTTTTGTATTATAGCTCACATCGATCACGGAAAGAGCACATTAGCCGATCGCTTATTGCAATATACAGGTACAATTAGTGATCGTGATATGACCGCTCAGGTACTTGACGATATGGATTTAGAGAAGGAACGTGGAATTACCATAAAGAGCCATGCAATTCAAATGAAGTATCATCACAATGGTGAAGATTATATATTTAACTTGATTGATACTCCCGGACACGTTGACTTTTCTTACGAAGTTTCTCGTTCAATAGCAGCTTGCGAAGGTGCTTTATTGATTATTGATTCCACACAGGGAATTCAAGCTCAAACTATTTCAAACTTGTATTTGGCCATTGAACACGATTTGGAGATTATCCCAATCATGAACAAAATGGATTTACCAAATGCAATGCCCGAGGTTGTTGAAGATCAGATTATCGAATTAATTGGATGTAAACGAGAAGATATTATTCGTGCAAGTGGCAAAACAGGCGAAGGCGTTGAAGAAATTATGGAGCGAATTGTATCTACAGTTCCATATCCTACTGGGAATGTAGATGAACCTTTACAGGCTTTAATTTTTGATTCTACATTCAATACCTTCCGAGGTGTTGTAGCCTATTTGAGAATTGAAAATGGAGTATTAAAGAAAGGTGATAAAGTTAAATTTTTTGCTACCGATAAAGAATATATTGCCGATGAAATTGGTGTACTTAGGATGGGGATTGAACCACGTAAAGAGTTACGGGCAGGTGATGTAGGATACATTATTTCAAGTATAAAAACTGCAAAAGAAGTTAAAGTAGGTGATACGCTTACTCATGTTAAAGGTGGTTGTGACAAAATTATTGATGGATTTCAGGAAGTAAAACCAATGGTTTTTGCTGGGGTTTATCCCATCGATTCCGACGATTATGAAGACCTTAGAAATGCGATGGAAAAATTGCAGTTGAATGATGCTTCATTAACTTATGAGCCCGAATCGTCAGCGGCACTTGGATTTGGTTTCCGTTGTGGTTTTCTTGGACTATTGCACATGGAAATTGTTCAAGAACGTCTCGACCGTGAATTCGACATGGCGGTGATTACTACCGTTCCCAACGTTGAGTACACCGTTCATACCAAGAAAGGCGAAGAATACACTATTTATAATCCATCAGGAATGCCCGATGCCATGGCCGTTGAAACCATCGAAGAGCCATACATTCGTGCTCAGATAATTACTCAGTCCGACTTTATTGGGCCTATTATGACTTTATGTTTGGGCAAACGTGGAAACTTAACTCATCAGAATTATATTAGTACCGAAAGGGCAGAGTTAACTTTTGAGTTGCCCTTGGCTGAAATTGTGTTCGACTTTTACGATAAGTTGAAAAGTATTTCAAAAGGCTATGCTTCGTTCGATTATCATTTGATCGATCAGCGTCCTGCAAAATTAGTAAAGCTTGATATTCTTTTAAATGGAGAACCTGTTGATGCTTTATCATCGCTAATTCATTTTGCAAATGCTCAAAGCTTTGGTCGCCGTATGTGCGAAAAATTGAAAGAATTAATTCCTCGTCAGCAATTCGATGTGGCAATTCAAGCTGCAGTTGGTGCAAAAATTATTGCTCGCGAAACGGTTAAAGCTGTTCGTAAAGATGTAACTGCTAAATGTTATGGTGGAGACAGTACTCGAAAACGCAAATTGCTTGAAAAACAAAAAGCAGGTAAAAAACGAATGAAACAAGTAGGTAACGTAGAAGTTCCCCAGAAAGCATTCCTAGCTGTTCTTAAATTAGATTAATTGATTTCTATGTCTTTTGGTTTTTTTTGTACGAAAACAGATTTTTTTATTTTGAAATATATTTGATAGATTTACGACTATTACGTTGGCATCTAAATAATTAGATAAATGAAGTACAAAAATGCCCCCAAAAGCAGTTTGGATTTATTTAGGATAATTAGATCAAAGAAGTATGATCCTGTAATTGAGAGCTATTTTTCAATATTACGTGATGAATTAAAACAATGTCCGATAAAAACGCTACCTAATCAGTATGTATATTTTTACGATTTCTATCATAATCAGTATTTATGGATGGATGAGAATATTTTTAAAATCTTGGGCTACAATAAAGAAGAACTTACCCATGACTTATTTATATACGACATAATACATCCTGCAGATCGTTTATTGATTTATAATGCTACAGCTAAAAGCATTTATTATGCTCATAAATATAAAGATGAAGTTATACCATATAGTTGTGTTTTTTCGATGGATTTCAGAATTTTAAAGAAAAATGGAGAATTTATTCGTATACTAAGAAACACAGGACCTGCTGTAATTGATCGGATGAACAACATGGTTTTCTCATTTGCTTTGAATACAGATATTACAAATATCAAAAAAAGCAATGTGATCAGATTCGATTATAATGGAGAGAAACGGGGTGTTGATTACATTCTTAAGGATTCCACAATAAATCAAGATATATTTACAAAGCAAGAAAAAAATCTGTTAAATTTCCTTGCTGAAGGAAAAACAAGTCAAGAAATTGCTGATAATTTTTTTATAAGTAAAAACACCGTTGACACACATCGAAGAAACATGCTTCGTAAATCAAAATTAAAGAATACTACCGAACTGGTTACTTTTGCTTTGGAACATCAACTAATTTGATGCTCTTTGTTCTTTAAATAATATGATCAGGAGAATACTTCTTCCGAAAATTGTTTTAACAAACTATTAAATGCTTCACTTTGTTCAAGCTGAGGAGAATGTCCAGAATTTTTAATTAAGTGTATTTTGTTTTTCCATAATTTAGGAATTGTAAGTGTATTGAAATAGTCCAGGTTTATTAATGGATCTTTTTCACCCATGAAAATTGCAACGGGTTTTGTAAATTCTTCCAATATCTTTACTTCATCGAATCCATCACCATTCATTAATGACATACCAATGAATGCCCTAAAATTTGGATCAGCAGTTTTTATTTGTTCCGCTACATTATTAATGTTTTCATCTCCCATGCAAAATAAGCTGGCAACAGCCATTACTTCATTATCATTTAAGTCGGGTTTAAACGCTAATCCGCTTTCCGGAACTGGCATGAAGGCTTTTTCCATGGCTGGAGGAAATCCCAGCGGTGGAGTTCCAAAAATCAGTAATCCATCTACTTTATCCTTCAAATAATGTAACGACTCAATGGCCACGTGACCTCCAAAGGAATGTCCAACTAACAATGTTTTATCAATTTTTAGTTTTTCGAAGAGTTCATTGACTGTGTCCATTATCCCGTATTTACCGTACCCTTCTTTTGGGTTTTTAGCTTTGCCAGATTTCCCATGTCCTTGGAAATCAAAACTGATTAATCGGAATGCAGCCAGCTCTGGACTGGATAATTGCATACGAAACATATCTGAAGAAAGTGAGTTGCCATGTAAAAACAGAATTGCTGGACCACTTGATTTAGTCTGTTTTACATGAATTTTGGTATTTTGGATAGTTAGATTTAATTCCATGCTTGAAGGTATTAAGGGTTTTTATCATAAAAATACTCATTTATGAGTATTGTGCAAAACAGTATTAGTACTTTATTTAGTGTTTTATTCCTTTCTAAGAAAAAGGGTAAGAATCCCAAAACCTAAAAACCCAAATCATGAAATTATTTTTACTTATTCTTACTTTTATTTTACTAATAGCTCAAAGCTATGGTAAGCAAGTCAGTTTTGAACAAGCAAAACAAGTTGCAGAACAATTTCTAATTCAGGGGACAAATCCACAACTTAAAAGTTCTTCAATTTTTGAATTGAATGATGCAGGTTCGCTTTTTAATGAACCATCTGGAAATACCCAGTTGAAAAGTGCACATATTTCTAATAGGGATATATATGCTTTTAATATTGGAAATAATCGAGGTTTTATTTTAATCTCTGGTAACAATGCTGCTGTTCCTGTTTTGGGATATTCAAAATACGGTAATATTAGCCCAGAAAATATTCCATCTAATATGCTTTTTTGGTTAAAAGAATACAAAAATCAAATTTGCTATTTGGCAGAACAAAACACCAAACCTTCATCTGAAGCAATTGAATTATGGAAGGGTTTAATTAGTACTGAAAAGCTTTTAACAACAACTGTAGATCCTTTACTTACTTCAAAATGGGATCAGAGCCCTTATGAAAATTTATATAGTCCTTATGATGAGGATTACGATGAGGTTGTACCAACGGGATGCGGTGCTACAGCTATGGCTCAAATTATGAATTATTGGGAATTTCCATATGCAGGAATTGGCACACATACTTATGAAGATACTAATTACGGTGAGCAATTTGCCGATTTTAACAGTATGGTTTATGATTGGGATAATATGCCTGACCAACTTGATGCTCCTAATGAAGCAGTCTCGGTTTTAATGTACCATTGTGGAGTGGCAGTAGATATGCAATATGATGTATCAGGCAACGGAGGAAGCGGTTGTTATACTATTGACGATGGCTCTGGTGATGCTTGTGTTGAGACTGCTTTCCCTACATACTTTGGCTACGATGAAGGTATTGATGGAATACTCCGAAATGAATATAGCGACAAGGACTGGGAAGATGTTATTATTCAAGAATTAGAGGCAGGACGACCTGTTCAATATAGTGGAAGTGATATTGATTATGGAGGAGGACATACCTGGGCTTGTGATGGTTACGATGCAAGTAGCTATTTTCATATGAACTGGGGCTGGGGAGGTTATTGTGATGGCTTTTATTTATTGGATGCCTTAGTGCCTGGTACAGGTGGTATTGGCTCAGGTAATGGTGACTATAGTTACGAACAAGACGCCATTATTGGTATTCAGCCAGGTATATTGCCAGACCTTTTAGTAGAAAATGTTGAGTGGCTGGTTGATGGAGGCGATGCATTGGAATATAAGTTCGATGTATCTAATATCGGTGAAGGTGATGTTAATCAGGATATAAAGTGTTTTGTTTTGCTGGCAAATGATGATGAAGAGTACCTTTTAGATGAGTTTGTTTTGACTGATTTTCTGGAAAACGGGACAACGTTTTCATCGGGTACTCTTTCTGTTAATCTTAGTGCGGTTTTAGAAGGAAATTACTACTTATATGTTGTGGTTGATGCATATGAGGAAATTATTGAAACAGATAAAGAAAATAATTTAGACAAGGATGAATGGCCTGTTATAGTAGAGCCAATGCTACTTCCAGACTTAATTGTAGAAAATGTAAACTGGTGGAGTGCTGAAGATGGTGAATTGACTTATTCATTTGATTTATCGAATATAGGGGCAGGCGATATCAATAGAGATATTACCTGTTATGTAGAATTGTATAGTGCAGAGGATGAGAGCGATGATTATGAGTTAGCTGGAGAATATTTAATTGTGACCAATTCGTTGGCAGCAGGTGAAACTGTATCAACCGATATTTTAACTGCCGATATTTCATCTATTCCGAGTGGGTCTTATTATTTAGCTATTTATGTTGATGATTTGGATTTCTTGGCTGAAAGTAATGAAGACAATAATAATGGCGAAGATTCGGTTCCTTTAACTATAGAAAATTTACCAGACTTGACTGTAGATGAAGTTTATTGGTACGAAGGTTATACCACCGAAGAGATACAATTTGACTTTAAAGTGACCAATAATGGTGCTAAAGATATCAATGAAGATATTGAATGCGTTACTTACCTGTCTGATGGTTTGGAAGAATATGCAATTCATTATTATACAATTGAAGGAGGATTGGGAGCAGGCGAATCAATTGAAACCAGCATATTGACAGGCGATTTGAACGGAATACCAAATGGAGAATATAGTTTTATAGTATGGGTTAATTATGATTCGTGGATCGAAGAGTCGAATGAAGAAAACAACATTTGAGAAGATCCTGTTACATTAAGCCTTGAAAATGCTTTACCCGACTTGATAGTGGAAGAAGTTTATTGGTTTATAGATTTTACTGCAGACGAAATTGACTATAATTTTCGGATCGCTAATGATAGTCCTACAGATATCACTGAAGATATTTATTGTTTTGTTTATGTGTTTGATGGAGACGAAAGTTATGCTGTTGGTTCATATACACTTGAAGGCGGTTTGGGTGCAGGGGAAACATTTACAAGCGATCGATTAACAGGTGATTTGATTGGAATCCCCAATGGTGATTATTCATTTAGAGTAAATGTCGATTATGACGAAACTATCACTGAGGCGAATGAAGAAAACAACATTGGAGAAGATCCTGTTCCATTAACCCTTGAAAGTGCTTTACCCGACTTGATTATTGAAGGAATTACAGGTACTGCTGACGATAGCAAATGGATAACATATTCAATTGATATCCGGAATGTTGGAGGGGCAGACATCGATGATCCATTTAGTTGTGAGGTCGCCTTGGTTAATGAAAATCAGGATGGAAACATTTTTGACACAATATTATATTCTGATGGTTTAGGTGCGGGTGTAAGCAACCATTTGTTTTTACAAATGTTTAATGCGTCAAGTCTGGAAGATGGAGAATACTATCTTGTTGCATTCATTGATTCAGAGGATGAAATTGAAGAGGATGATGAAGAAAATAATGTTTTCTTCGATACAACTCCAATAACTATAAAAACAAAAATGCCCGATTTATCTGTAACAAATGTAAACTGGACCAATTTTGAAAATAATGAAATTACATTCGACTTTGATTTCCAAAATATAGGAGATATCATTGTTACCGATGATTTTGAAGTAGCGGTTTACCTTGAAGACATGGAAGGTAATTTACTTTTTATTGAAAGTGAATTGTATGAAGAAGATGTTGATGTAGAAGAGATTGTTCTAGTAGATAATGTTATAGTTTCTTTAGGAAATTTTGCTGCAGGTAATTATTATTTGATAGTGACGATTGATGATACTGATGTTGTTACAGAAAGTG
Source organism: Prolixibacteraceae bacterium (assembly GCA_027859005.1). Classification (GTDB taxonomy): domain Bacteria; phylum Bacteroidota; class Bacteroidia; order Bacteroidales; family Prolixibacteraceae; genus Roseimarinus. The sequence continues at coordinate 21,549 of JAQIBQ010000432.1, forward strand.
ATGAAGACAATAATGACTATTATGATTTTAATCCAATAACTGTAAGTTACCCTACTTTAGATATAGCAATAAGCAATGTGGATGTTATTAGTCTTGAAGGGAATGAACTTTCATATTCATTTGAAGTTTCGAATGAAAGTAATGTAGAGCTTTCTGAAAACTTCTATGTAAGCATATATTTGCATAATGAGGAAGATCAAGAATATCTAATTGATGCATTTATTTACGATGAAGGAATTGAAGCAAATCAGGTAATTGTATATAGTGAAGATATTATTTTAAGTGATCCAATTCCTGAGGCTGATTATCAATTGTATATTGTAGTTGACAGTAAGGAAGAAATTGGAGAATCAGATGAAGACAATAATTATGATTTTGATATAGATCCTATTTCAATAAAGTCAGTCGACTTGGAGGTGTCGAATGTTACTTGCCAATCATACAACAACTCTGGAATAAATTTTTCGTTTGATATTAAAAATCC
>JAQIBQ010000451.1 GCA_027859005.1 Prolixibacteraceae bacterium
TTTTTGCGGTTTCAATTACAAGCTTTTGTACCTCGAAACAAAGTTTCTTTAAATCCATATTATATTTTTTAGAATTTTGTGACTTTAACGGTTTCAATACTATGTTGAGTTGTTAATTGAACAAGGTATATTCCATTTGCATATGAGCTAGCATTAGTAAAAATATCAAGGTAATGTATTCCTTCATCTTTCAATATCCCTTCTATTTTTTCTTTTACTCTCCCTTGAATATCCATTATACTTACACAGTATTCGCCTTCGCCTTTACTGTTAAATCGCAGCGTAGTAAAATCGCTAAATTTGGTCGGAAAACAGCTCGCTTTTACTGATTCAATTGTAATATTATCAATTGTAGTAAATGTTCCATTTCGTCTACCAGGAGTACCTCCTTGTGGACCTGCCATCCAATTATTGTATTTGTTATTATCACTCTGTGGATTGACTAGCTCAAGAGTTGCAGCCGTTGAAAAAGGTTCTTCGGTCCATGGCAAACGGGTTTCGTACATCACCATATCCACTAAATTATCATTGCTATCGTACAAATAAATTACATCGCCTTTTCGACTCAATCCATAAGGTAATTCTCCAGTTTTATTCTCAACAGTTGGATAAACCTCTTTGAATTTAGTTTCGTTATTGTACACCACCAAATAATCATTAGGATATAACAATGTACCTGAATAAAAAATAAATTCTTGTCCTGTATCATCGCCAGTTATCATCCAATTTGACAAATCAATTGTTTGTGAAGTTGGATTATAAAGTTCCAACCAATCACCTGAATCGTATTCATCTGCCGAACGATAATTGATTTCATTAATAACCACCTGATAATCGTTGGAAACGACTTCCTCAAAAACTGCATGTAAAACGATACTACCACTTAAGGTAAGTTCAATTTCAGGCTCCGTTGAATTAGAAGCATTTTCCCAACGGACAAACTGATACCCCGGCTTTGGCTTAGCATTGAATTGAATGGGTATGTTACTAAAATAAATTCCTTTAAAAGGATATACTGAAGGAGTAATGGTACTAACCATAATTTGCCCTTCAGCTTCGTTCGAAACCGTTAAGTTTACATTACAGTTACGTTGAAGCCCAAAATAGTCTCTGAAATGTTGACGGACAAAACCTGGACGTGAATTATTGAAGGTGTATATTGGTTCTAATTTTTCACGCCAAGACCCATAAGAACGCCCCCACAATTCTTGATGATAGGGCATTTCACTATCAACTAATTCTATCAATGAGTCCAGCTTAGAATTTACAGTTTGAGGTAAAAAATAGAGGTTCATCAAGTCGGCCATTCGATTAACGAAATGGTTCTTAAAATTAGTGTTTGTAAGCATTTTACGCAACAGCAAAGTTGACCATTTAGGGTTTGGCCACTCGTTACTATAAGGATATGTCGCAAACGAAATACCGTCTTCCTGATAATCGTAATCACTAAATAGGTTCAACCCAAAATCGGTATCGTATATCAACCAACGGTATTTGCTATGAGGACTTGTTGTATTCCAAAACTTAATATTATTTCCAGGCCAATCCCTATTATTCACATAAATTTGCAGCAACTCATAATCAATAAAACAATCCTCATCAATCACATCGCTTACTTGCGCATAGTCTTCTTCGTTCAACAATTCATGACTATTGATAAAATTTAGCATTTTAGAATACTTCAGATTATCACCAGTATTTGCATATCCGTTAACTTCAAGAATATTAACGATGTCTGAATCGATATTATACAAACTGGCAAAATAATGTTCGTTTGGTTTGTCGCGCATGTTAAGAATGCCCCAATACTGACCACTCAGGTAAACAACAGTGGGCTGAAAAGCTAAACGCTCCATGTTCAAATCTTTTGCAATTTCTGAAACTAGACCATCGCGCAACATACTATAAGACCAATCGTTCCCAGAATTTCGCAATAATATTGCTTCAAATTTATCGTATGTTCTATCCTTGAAAAACTTATGCTCAAAAGATCCCTTACCATACTTGCTTCGAGCAAAAAGCGCCATCGATTTTTGAGCATTTACTCTTGACCAACCACCTGATACTTTTACACCAGCATCCTGCCCAATCCTTTCAATTCCATCTTCGTCAAAATATTCAAAATGAACTAATTTCTCCCAATCGTTCCAGTAATTTGCACCAAGGTGTTCGTTTTGCTGAACAGCATTAGGACCTTCAACTAAAATTCCTTCGTTCCAATCAAAAAAGTGCTTCGTATCGGTTGACAAAGCAACAACAGGCAGCTTATGATCGGTATTAATGAAATAACTATTGGTATAAATATCGCTGCTTATAGTTCCATTAAAAAATGTTGCAGCCCTCACTACTCTGGTACTCGTTATTGGAAGTGCACCAGTTACTGAAGGGCTATTAACGCTTGGTTCCGACCCATCGCTTGTATATTTTATTGCTACATCAGAGGCATTACTTGTTATGTTTAGCTGAACTAAAGAAGGATAAAACCCAGCCGATTTTGAGAAAATAATGGTATCGTTTCGCAATTCTTCCATTGGATTTAAATTCACACTACCTGGCGTGGGCGCTGAAAAATATTTCCATGAATTTTGACCGTCAGGATATCGTCCATAAGAAACATTGTCGGGTAATTCTACTACCCAAATCGAATCAATAATTTCTTGCTGAGCATTAAATAAATAAATACCCTCACCATCGTTACTTACTTTAAAATCGGTGTGCAAGCCTCCATCTTCTAGTATAACAAAACTAGCAAAATCATTGCTTGTATAGTAATTCGCACCAATGGTTAGGTAGGGAGCTAAGGTAAAATCAGAAGACCCAGAACTTATATTGTATCCTTGCAAGGCCAATACATTCTCTCCATTGTATAATGTAATATCAGTTAAATCAATCTCATATTCCGAAGGACTTCGGCCTTGATACATTTCGGCTTCGTGGCCTCCATTGGCAGTCGCATTATCAAAATCTGAGTTCCCGGGAATTGCAACATTTTCGACTGCAACTAATTCTCCATTTATTGTAGCTAAAAATCCATCGTCGTAATCAACGTGCAGTATGATTCGTTCTACTTCACTTGAATTTTCGAGGGTAAATATTTTACGTATAAAAATTGATTCCAAGGGTTGAATTACAGTAGCATCATCATCGTCGCCATAACCAAAACTACTTGTTCCTGTTTGCCAACCGCCTGCTGAATATCCTGGCATTCTCCAATTGTTTCCTATTGCATTATTAGGAGGAACAAGATATTGCCATTCATCACCTCTATCAATTACTGTTTTATAATTTAGTGAAATCGTTTTTCTGTCTTTGCCTGAAGCATAAATCAACAAAAATGAATTCGGTGCCAATTCAAAATTTGGGAACGACCAAGTGAGTGAATCATCTTTATCGTCGGTCATGAAATACCCTTCTAAATTGATTGATTCGTCTGAAGAATTATACAATTCGATCCAATCTGTATGCTCCTGATTTTCATCAGTAATACCAGACGTATTCATAGAAAGAACTTCATTAATTAAAATTTGCCCCTGTAACGTATTTACAAATGCAATAAATAATACGAATACGATATAACGGAAGTACATTGTAAATATGTTAGATTTTCTCGAAAGCAACGATAGTAATATCCCCAATTAATGACAACTTAAGAAACCAGCTCCCTCTTTAAATTGACATTTTTTTATAACCACGTGAAGTAAAAGAAAATCAAATGAATTACAAAGTTTTTATTCAATAGTTCCCCTGAAGTACTGATATGTAGACTGATTTTTTTTAGAATATTAGATTTCGCAGTAAAACGAAGTACAATTGCCTATACCAGCACCCCTTCAACATGATTGTTCTGATTAATCAATTCCAACTTAAAAGGAACAATTTGGTTTACCAATGCTTCGTTCCATTCTGTTTCAATTCGGACATAATTACTTGTCCAACCAAACATTCGACTTCCCTTTTTTTGATGTTCAAAAAGCACCTTATGGGTTTTCCCCAATTGGCTTTCATAGAACATTCGATGCTTTCTTTCCGATAAATCGATGTAGCGTTTAACGCGCTCTTTACGTTCAGAAACAGGAACAACATGTGGTATTTTTAAGGCAAAAGTTCCCAGACGTTCAGAATAAGGAAACACATGCAGTTGGGTAAAATTGGTATCAAGCAAATAATTATACGAATCCTTAAAAAGTTGATTGGTTTCGCCATTGGTCCCTGCAATAATATCAACTCCAATAAATGCAGTGGGCATTAATGATTTAATTTTCTGAATTCTTTGGGAGAATAACGACGTGTTGTATTTGCGCTTCATTAAGCCTAAAACTTCGTCGGAACCGGCTTGCAATGGGACATGGAAATGGGGCATAAATCTTTTCGATTTCGCAACAAATTCAATTATTTCATCGGTTAATAAATTTGGTTCAACCGATGATATTCGAATACGCTCCAATCCTTCGACTTCATCCAACGCTTTTACTAAATCGAAGAAAGTTTCACCTGTTGAACGACCAAAATCGCCAATATTTACTCCTGTTAGTATTATTTCTTTTGTGCCACGAGCTACAACTTTTTTAGCTTCATCAATCGTATTGGAAATGCTATCGTTACGACTTAAACCACGAGCCATTGGGATAGTACAGAATGTACAGAAATAGTTGCACCCGTCTTGCACTTTTAGAAAAGTTCTTGTGCGGTCGCCGTATGAATACGAACTAAAAAAGTTTTTGATTTTGCGATGATCGGTAATACGTATAATTGGCTCTTCATTTTTCTGTAAATTGTCGATATAACTTGTAATGTTCATCTTCTCTCCCGAGCCTAACACGTAATCAACTCCTTGGAGATGAGCAATGTCTTCAGGTTTTAACTGAGCATAACAACCAGTAACAATCATTACTGCATTTGGATTACGGTTCATGGCAGAGCGTATCAAATTGCGGCTTTTTTTATCGCTTTCTGCAGTAACGGAACAGGTGTTAACTACATAAACATCAGCTTCGTCTTTATACTCTACGCGTTCAAATCCAATGTCTTCAAATTTACGTGCCATACTTGACGATTCGGCAAAATTGAGTTTACAACCCAAGGTATGAAATGCTACTTTTTTTCCTTTGTATTCTTGCTCTGTCATTTGTTTTCTTGAAAATGAGTGGCAAAGATAATGATTTTGGAATAATTCTAAATAAAGGCTTACTATTCGAGTGGCTATAGTTTTGATTGTTTATAGTTATAATTCAGAATCAAATCTTTAAGAAACTAACTTTAGTTCACTTTAAGTACTCGAATGATCACAATAAAAGTAAGATCACTCCTTGCTTAATGCATTCAACAATTCATTACTATCCGCTTCAATTTGCTTTTTAATCTTATTCATTGCCTTTTTGAATGCTTTTATATTTGCCGCTCTCAAATCAGAGGGAGTTAAATAACCATAATAGAGACCTGAAAGAATTCTAGCTTTACCAATAGCTTGATAATATGCAAGCAATTCATTCTGCTGATTATATAATTCAACCTCAATATCAATACTTGAAGAACAATTAGTCGCCGGAAACCCAAATAAATTTAATACACCCAGTGTTACCGCCGAAGCAAGTCCGAAGAAATAAGACCCAGCATCGGTGTTAAGTGCTGCAACGTTGCATACTATTTTTCCTTTCGTCTCGCCAAAAGGATTTGTGATGTTATTCCTAACATCTCTTTCAAACAGCAAGATAAAATCGTTTGAAGTAGTAGATAATGGCTGGTTTTGCGACAATGTTTGTAACATCACTGCTTCAGAATCTTCTTCTGTTCCAAAAGAGGTGGTTTTAGTTAAATTGTAAGATAAATGATCCTCGATTACTCGTACATCAATTTCAGTTTCGAGGGCTGGCAGTAGGTTTGTATTGCTACCAACAGGCGACAGTATTTTCAAATCTAAGGTTCTACACGAAGTCAATAAGAATACAAATCCAATGAATGATACAAGCACAATTTGGCATAGATGTTTTTTCATAACAGTTTAGTTTTAAAAACTAACAAATACCTTCAAAATTCATGCTAGAATTAACAAAACGCAATTATTCTCTTTTTAAACATTAAATTTCCGAACATGCTAATAATTTCTATTTTTGTTAAACAACCTTACTAATTGACGACTAATGAGCAAACACCTTTTCATCCTAACCATTCCGGGAAGTGGAACTAAAACAGCTGGATTTTCTGAAAAACTTCAAAAAGATATTGCTCGATACACCAAACGAACACAGTTGAAAAATAACTACACAATTATTGAATGTCGACCGTATAATGTTACAGGAATAGACGATAGTCAAAAAGCGCTTTTCGAGCGCATGAACAAAAACAATAAACTTGGCGGATTATTAAATTTCAGAAGACAAGTTCTAGAGGGTTTTGGCGATGCTGTTGTTTTCGACCGAGATCCAGCAAACGCAAACAGCTCTTATAAAAAGATTCATAATTACATTAAAGACAGCATTGAAACCATTCACGATTTGATGCAAAATTACGACGAAAGCATATTGGTTGTTTTGGCCGGATCGATGGCTGTATACATTATCAATTGTTACGTATGGGATGCCGACAACAACAAAGGAATATTTGAAACAACACCAGCCACAAATAAAAATAACCTTCGTGACTTGAACTATATGGCAAGCATCGGCTGCAACATCCCGATTTATGTTTCCGACATTCCTGAAAATAAAATCATAGCTATCGACAGAAGAAATGCAGAATTTACGTGGGATAATTATTACGACAAAAACGATGTGCTAGGTTGGCCTTTAAAACCACTTAGTCCTACCTACAATGCTTTAATTACAAGGGACGAGCAAATAAACACAGGCTCCTATGTTGGTTCACACATACGCTACTGGGACGACAATAGTTTTACCAGACCTTTCTCCGAAAAGTTGGTTGAACTTTTTGGGAGTAATTAAATGAAACTCCTCGCAGCAAGCTGACGAGGTATCTCAACGGAATCTGTATTTTTTAATGCGCATCAAGATGCAGGGAATCGAGCTTGCAAGATCAACGGGAGCTAATAAAACCCATGAGATCCCTCGACTAGAGCTCCATAGTCGTTAACTTAAGGAAAAAGTATTGATGCCAATTTGGTTTTTTCATTCCTTTATCTACGATATAACTAATTGTTATTAAATTCATTATGACCAAATACATCATAGTAACAAGCTTAATATATAGAAACAAAAGCCCCAACGTGGGCGATATCCCGATAGCAATTCGGGAAGCACAGGGCAACGCCCTATGAAAATTTAATCGGAAGATTTACCTTTCGCCTTTACAGGGCTTATCCTTGATAATAGCATTCTAACACAGGCCGTTGTGCAGTGCTGAATCTTAAAGACCTTTGGTCTTGTCATGCCACATAAAAATCAAATTATGAAGTCATATACTAATAGTATTTTGTATTATTTGTCTATTCTTTTAAAGCCTTAAGTTAAAGGCGATGGACTAGCACTCGGGACCAGTTCGGCTTAATGACTTTGTAAAAACAAAATCATAGTCTCACTAATTTATTTTTTCTGCCCTAAAACACATCCGTTTTGTGCATTAATATATTGTAAATTCAAGTTTCCGTTCTATATTTGCAGACCAGAACAGACCAGAACAGCATGACAATTAATTTAAACATCAATCCCAATTCCCATTCGCTGAAGTACATTCAGTTAGTTGATGCTGTTGCCAACGCAATAAGCGAAGGCACATTGACTGAGGGAGACATGCTGCCATCGGTAAACGATTTGATGAAAAATGCTTCGCTTTCGCGCGTTACTGTTTTCAAAGCTTATTCTGAATTAAAATCGCGAAACATTATAGAATCGGTTCCCAATAGAGGATACTTTGTTACTAAACAACTTAACCGTGTTCTGCTATTCCTCGATACATTCAAAGCATATAAGGAGGTTTTGTACGATGGATTCAGAAGCAATTTGCCGGAAAATATTTCAGTCGATTTAATGTTTCACCATTACAACATAGATGTATTGGAAACCATTATTAACGACAGCATTGGGAAATACAGTCATTATATTGTAATGAACTTCGATCATCCTCGAATGAAGAAAATCATCAGCAAAATACCTGTTGAGAAGTTATTGCTAATTGATTGGAATATACATACGGCTAAAAATAATTCGTTTGTATGTCAGGATTTTGGCAAAGCAGTTTACGATAATTTTGCTGCACAAATCGATAAAATTAGAAACTACAAACGTTTCGTTTTTATATATCCTGAGAAATGGACTTATCATCCAAAAACAACACTTGAAAATTTTGAACTCTTTTGCTCTGATTTCAAAATAAAACATGAAGTATTGTATAATGTCGATGAATTAAATATCCAAAAAGGTGATCTTTATTTTTTAGTGAGCGACAGAACATTAACAAAAATATTAGATCAAGCAGAAGACCGAAAATTAGAAAAAGGAAAAGACATTGGTATCATATCATACAACGATACGCCGATGAAAAAATATGTAAAAGATGGCATTACCGTTTTATCGACCAATTTCACTGAAATGGGAAGAAAAGCTGCGGAGTATGTTTTAAACCCCGGAGAGATGAAATGTGTAATACCAACAAAATTGATAAATAGGAATTCGTTTTAAAATAGATAATTGGATTTTTAGATGTTCAGATTGTCAGAAAAACAGTCCAAGAATCTAAAAATCCGAGAATCCAAAAATCAAAAAGATATGTACTTTTTAGGATACGACGTAGGAAGCTCATCAGTTAAAGCATCGCTAATCAATGGTGAAACAGGCGAATGTGTAGCTACTGATTTTTACCCCAAACAAGAAATGAAAATTTCAGCTCACAAAGCTGGTTGGGCCGAACAACATCCCGAATTGTGGTGGGAAAATCTTGCATTGGCCTCAAAATCTGTAATGACAAGTTCAGGAATTGATCCCAAAAATGTTGAAGCCATTGGTATTTCATACCAAATGCACGGTTTAGTTGTTGTAGATAAAGACAACAATGTACTACGCCCTTCAATTATATGGTGCGACAGTCGTGCTGCAAAATATGGGGACAAAGCTTTTAACGAATTAGGTTCAAAACGTTGTTTAGAAAGTTTGCTGAATTCACCGGGGAACTTTACCGCTTCAAAATTAATGTGGGTAAAAGAAAACGAACCTGAAATTTATGCTAAAATCGACCGTGTAATGTTACCTGGCGATTACATTGCTTTAAAACTAACAGGTCAGTCAAATACTACCATTTCTGGATTATCGGAAGGTATGTTCTGGGATTTTCAAACCAAGAGTGTTTCTAAAATGCTAATGAACCATTACGGTTTTGCCAATTCAGTAATTCCTGAAATTGTTCCAACTTTCTCAGAACAAGGAAGAGTTACCGCTAAGATTGCATTAGAACTAGGCATAGCCGAAGGTACAAAAGTCACTTACCGTGGTGGTGACCAACCGAACAACGCACTCTCATTAAATGTGTTGAATCCAGGTGAAATTGCAACTACTGCAGGAACCTCAGGAGTAGTATACGGTGTAAGCGAAGAAATAAAATACGATAAACATTCACGTGTTAATACATTTGCTCACGTTAATCATACACCTGATTTAAACCGTTTAGGTGTTCTTTTGTGTATAAACGGAACAGGCATTTTAAATTCATGGATGAATAAAAATGTTGGAAACTCGGCTTACACTTATGCTAAGATGAACGAAATTGGTTCAAAAGTTGGAATTGGTTCAGAAGGAGTAAGCGTACTACCTTTTGGAAACGGTGCAGAAAGAGTATTGCAAAACAAAGAAATTGGTTCTCAAATTAGTGGAGTAAGTTTTAACACCCACTCACAAGCACATCTCTTCCGTGCAGCACAAGAAGGAATTGTATTCTCTTTCAATTATGGTATGGAAATTATGAAAGAAATTGGCATTAATGCAAGCGTAATTCGTGCGGGAAAAGCCAATATGTTCCTTAGTCCAATATTCCGTGAAACATTGGCCGGAGTAAGTGGTGCAACTATCGAATTATACAATACCGACGGATCTATAGGCGCTGCTCGTGGAGCTGCAGTTGGTTCGGGATATTACAATTCGTTTACCGAAGCCTTTGGCAGCTTAGCGAAACTAGAAACCATTGAACCCGATTTAAGTAAAAAAGCTGAATACGAAGCAGCATACGGAAATTGGAAAGATTTATTGACGAAATTTATTTAGAAGCCCCTTCTAAGCTCCCCAAAGGGAGAAATGGAAACCTTCTAAATCGAAAAGGTAGAAACAAATAATAAAATTATTAATAACGTCCTTAAATCCTCCCCTCGGGGGAGGTTGAAAGGGCTCAAAAAACGAATATTATGAGTGCAACTGTTTATTTCCCATCAGTGGAAAAAATCAAATTTGAAGGAAAAGAAAGCAAGAATCCAATGGCATTCCGTTACTATGATCCAGAAAAAGTAGTATATGGAAAAACAATGGCAGAATGGTTCAAATTCTCAATGGCATGGTGGCATAGCTTATGTGCCGATGGTGGCGATCCATTTGGTGGTGGTACACAAGTTCATCCTTGGAATGGTGCTGCTGATGCTGTAGAAGCTGCAAAAAACAAAATGGATGCAGGTTTTGAATTCATGCAAAAAGTTGGAATCGAATACTATTGTTTTCACGATCTTGATTTGGTAAACGAAGGCAACAGTATCGAAGAATACGAAGCTAATATGAAAGCTATTGTAGCCTATGCAAAAGAAAAACAAGCAGAAACTGGCATTAAACTAATGTGGGGTACTGCTAATGTATTCTCTCCAGCACGTTACATGAACGGTGCTAGTACAAATCCTGATTTTGATACTGCTGCACGTGCAATGCTTCAAATCAAAAATTCAATTGACGCTACCATTGCATTAGGTGGTAAAGCATATGTTTTCTGGGGAGGACGCGAAGGTTATATGTCATTATTAAATACTGACATGAAGCGTGAAAAACAACACATGGGAACAATGCTACAAAAAGCTCGTGACTATGGTCGTTCAAAAGGATTCACAGGAACATTCCTTATTGAACCAAAACCAATGGAACCAATGAAACATCAGTACGATGTAGATACAGAAACAGTTATTGGTTTCTTAAAAGAATTTGGCTTAGAAAAAGATTTCAAAATTAATATCGAAGTAAACCACGCAACTTTGGCTGGTCATACTTTCGAACACGAATTAGCCTGTGCTGTTGATAATGGCATGCTTGGTGCTATTGACGCGAACCGTGGTGATGTTCAAAACGGTTGGGATACTGACCAGTTTCCTGTTGATCTTTATGACTTAACTCAAGCCATGATGATTATACTTAAAGGTGATGGCATGCAAGGTGGTGGTACTAACTTCGACGCAAAAATTCGTCGTAATTCTACAGATATTGACGATTTAGTTATCGCTCACGTTGCGGCTATGGATATTATGGCACGTGCATTAGAAACTGCAGCTGATTTATTAGAAAATTCACCCTACGAAAAAATGGTTTCTGACCGTTATGCATCATACGATGCTGGAAAAGGTAAAGAGTTTGAAGAAGGAAAATTATCATTCGAAGATGTATATGCATATGCAAAAGCAAATGGTGAACCAAAACAAATAAGCGGGAAACAAGAATTGTACGAAGCAATTGTTAATATGTACATCTAAGAATAAAATCCCGCTTTATTTTGATTCATTTTTCGGGTTAATACTCAATTTGCTATTTAGGTTTCACCCTAAACAAATCATGAGTAAAAAAGAAGTGCTAAATTATTTAATTATTGATTATATTTAGGCCTTAACTGAATCAAATAACAACGGATTTATTTTAAATCATGTTTCCATATTGGGCCCGATTCAGAAATAATTTTGAATTGGGCTTCTTTATGAATAAAAACCTAATTATGAAGAATAACAAATTTTACATTATTGCCATTACAATTGTTGCCACACTAGGTGGTCTATTATTTGGTTACGATACTGCTGTAATTTCAGGAACCGTTGGTTCGCTGGAAAGTTTTTTTATCGATCCTCTGGGCCTTACCGAATCAGCGGCTAATTCAAAACTGGGCTTTGTAGTTTCTAGTGCATTAGTAGGTTGTATTATTGGAGGACTTATTGGAGGTATTGTTAGCCTTAAACTAGGGCGTAAAAAGGGATTAATACTCGCAGCTTTATTATTTTTCATTTCCGCACTCGGATCGTCAATGCCTGAATTAGGGTTCAAATCAATTGGTGAAGGCGACCATACTTTCTTCTGGCACTTTGTAGTATATCGTGTAATTGGAGGTATTGGTGTTGGGTTAGCGTCAATGCTATCGCCAATGTACATTGCAGAGATTGCCCCTGCCGACAGTAGAGGTAAACTCGTTTCGTTTAACCAGTTTGCGATCATCTTTGGTATGTTAATAGTGTATTTTGTGAACTACGGAATTTCTCTTCAGGGCGACGATTCATGGCTTAACGAAATAGGTTGGCGTTGGATGTTTGCCTCAGAAATGATACCTGCTGGATTATTTATTCTACTGCTTTTCTTTGTTCCTGAAACACCTCGTTTTATGGTACTTCAAGGAGATGAGAAAAAAGCCTTACATGTTTTAGAAAAAATAAATGGAAAATCGAAAGCAGCCGAAATTCTAAAAGATATTAAATCAACAGTTGTAAGTAAATCTGGTAAATTACTAACCTACGGAATTCTAGTTATTATACTTGGTATTTTACTCTCAATGTTCCAGCAATTTGTGGGAATTAATGTGGTGCTTTATTATGCTCCTGAAATTTTCAAAACAATGGGATCAGGTACCGATACGGCATTACTACAAACCATTATTGTTGGTATTATTAACCTTTCGTTTACCGTTGTAGCAATTATTTATGTCGATAAAATTGGACGTAAGCCTTTAATGATATTTGGTGCTATTGGAATGTCAATCGCCATGTTTGCTTTAGGCTTCTCATTCTTCTTTGATAGCATGGGAATTGGTGCATTGTTGTTTATGCTAATGTATGTTGCTTGTTTTGCTGTAAGTTGGGGACCTGTTGTTTGGGTACTTTTATCAGAAATATTCCCTAACCGTATTCGCGGAAGAGCAATGGCAATTGCCGTAGCAGCACAATGGATTTCAAACTTATTGGTTTCATGGACCTTCCCAATGATGACCAAAAGCTCATTCTTAATTGAGAAGTTCAACAATGGATTTGCTTACTGGATTTATGGAGTAATGGGAATATTTGCTGCATTTATTGTTTGGAAATTCATACCTGAAACCAAAGGAAAAACGTTGGAAGACATGGAAAAACTTTGGAAAAAATAAACTGGATACTAGATATTTGGTACTGGATACTAGATAAAAAGACTCGATTTTGAATTTATCAAAATCGAGTCTTTTTTTATTTCCGCCCAATATCGAGCACCAAGTAAGAAAAAGAACCGTTCTCTCTTTAAAGAACGGTTCTTTTTTTAGCTCTAAGCAAAAACCATTTACGAATGACGAATGCCCATTGACTAGTTTCTTTTAAAACCTTTTGGCAATTACTTTCCAATCTAATATTTTCCAGAAATCACCAATATAAGCCAGACGTGCATTTTGCTTGTCGAGATAATAAGCATGTTCCCAAACGTCGCAAGTCATAATGGGTTTTAATCCGTTGGTCATTGGATTAGCTGCATTAGATGTTTGAACTATTTCCAAATCTCCGGTAGCATTCACAACCAACCAAGCCCAACCGCTTCCAAAAAGAGTAGCAGCAGCTTTGGTGAACGTTTCTTTGAAAGCATCGAACGAACCAAAAGCCTTTTCAATAGCAGCTTTCATTTCGTCACGTGGTTCGTCACATCCTGCTGTGCTAAACTGATCGAAATAAAAGGTGTGATTCCATACCTGAGCTGCATTGTTAAATAAACCGCCGCTGGCTTTTAAAACTATTTCTTCGAGAGTAGCCTTTTCAAACTCAGTACCGGCACTTAAATTATTAAGATTATTAACATAGGCCTGATGGTGTTTCCCATAATGAAACTCTAAGGTTTGTTTGCTGATGTATGGCTCAAGAGCATCAAGCTCGTACTTTAATTTTGGTAATTCGAAACTCATGATTTTTTGATTTTAAGTTTTACAAAGATTAAACTCGAAGATAACAATTCCTCGATTTTTAACATAAACAGTTAATGGATTAGAATGTTGGATAAAGAAGCTCCATTAAATTCAATTTAAAATGAAGTTAAATAAGTGATCACTAATTTACTGAAAAATAGGGCAATGAAGTACTTATACAAAACAACTCAATTTTGAATAGAACACAATATTATATTATCATAATAATTCCTTATTTTTAGACAGTTATGAAAGACAAACTCAAGCAATATCTCAAAGAAAATACGGAGTTAGTAACGAATGAAATTGATTTAGTTTGTGCTGCTTTTACTCTTTTAAAATTGAAGCAAGACAAGAGAATAATTGAAGCTCAAAACCGAGTTAATTTAATTGGTTTTATTGTAGAAGGCATACTTAAAGCTGTTGAAGGAATTAAAAATGGGAATAATCATATTCACTACTTCATCGAGGAAAATCATTTCTTTTCAGAGGCCAACGGATTATTCAAAAATTTACCCGCAAAACTATCGATTGAAGCAGCAACTCCTTGTGTAATTCTAACAATTACATTGGAAGAGTTAGATAAACTTAAAGCTAAGATTCCAAGCTTAGAAGCAATAATAAATACTACCCGTGAAAATGAATTGGTTGATATTATAGAAGCACAAGAAATGCAACACCAAGGCAAAAGTTTCGAACGTTTTGCCGCATTTATCGAACACTACCCGAGTATTCATAGTAGAATTAAAGATAAAGACATTGCTTCGTATCTGGGCTTATCCAAATTTACCCTGAGCCGAATAAAGAAGAAGTTATCCAGATTATAAAACATCTATTTTTTATAATCTGGAATAATTTCAAATTACAATTCATTACAGAAGTTGCTTTTTAGCAACAAATATTTGATTCAAATTCATTCTCTTTGCATCCATAGTTCAACTAAAGGTTCTTAAACCATTCTGGTAATTTTATAATGCATAGAGTGATTTTGAGTCATGCAAAAACAAGCTAGCAGAAATGAATTACAAGTTTGAAATTTTTAATCTGGGAAACTGATAATTGCTACTAAAACAAATGTAATCCCAAATTGACAACTCCCTGAAATTGTTAAATGAATTTACCCTACAAGTAATTTAACAGCCAAGAACCCAAAAATTCTTGAAATTGAGGCTTTACTCATGAAACACTTAACTAACTCTGATGGCACCTGCCATTGGAGTTTAAGTGTTTTTTCTATTTATTCTCTCAAAATTATCCATGATCAAGTCAACATTCAATTTCAAGTAAAGTTTGCCATGGGTGCATATTGAAATAAGTAATTCAAAACGACAATTACTAAATACGTATCATGATGTCAAACCAGAATTCTTGCAGAATTATCTCGATGAATTCTGCTATAAGTTTAATCGAAGATATTATGGATCACATGGAAAAGTTGTGGGGAAAATATTAATGTGTTATGCTTTTGCATACTTTCTGTCTAACCCAACAGTCTTCGAAACCCTATTCTGACGGGTACTCATTGTCATACTTCAC
>JAQIBQ010000471.1 GCA_027859005.1 Prolixibacteraceae bacterium
TAGTATTTTATAACTAAAAATATTTTGGCAGTTGCTAATTTATAAAAATGTAAATGCGCTGAATAACAATGAAACTTCTTTATAACATATTGTAAGATGATGATGATTGTTCTGTGTTGCAGTATAGTGAGTTAAGCGTAATTTTACTGTATTTAGAATGGATTTAATTAAAGTGCTATTTTAAGTTAATTTAACAAACGAATAGTTTTATCAGCTCATTCCATTGTTTTTAGAATTATCGAGATATTCATTCAAAAAGATTAATCAAATTGATAATTGCTTTGTGGTTTTGTGGTATAGGAATGAAATTGCTTTATTTTTGAACCCTATTAATAATCCGAGAAGAAGAAAAATGTATTCTTAGTTTGTTGGGGTAATATTTGTCGTTCTCCCAGTGCCGAAGCAGTTTTTGTTGATGTGCTAAAGAAAGCTAACTTATCAGATGATTTTTATGTTGATTCTGCGGGTACTATTGCTGCTCACAGTGGTGAACGTGCCGATGCAAGAATGAGACAACATGCTCAGAAAAGAGGATATCAACTAGAAAGTATTTCACGGAAAGTAAATCCAGAAGTTGATTTTGATAAATTTGATTACATCGTTGCAATGGACGATAGTAATATGAGTGATTTGTTGTATTTGGCACGAAATGAGCAAGATGAAAAGAAACTCTCAAAAATGACTGATTACTGTAGTTCATTTGAAAATACTTCTGTTCCCGATCCCTATTATGGTGGTTCTTCAGGTTTCGAATTAGTGCTAGACTTGTTAGAAGATGCAAGTGAAGGATTGTTGAAGTTTATTCAAAACGAGAGATAATTAATGCGTAACCTATTTAAAACAACCGCCTTTTTAGCAATTGTAGCATGCTTTCTTTGGTCTACTGCTTTTGCAGGAGTCAAGATTGGATTGAATTACATGAGTCCTCTGCAATTTGCAGGAATTCGATTTTTTATATCTGGTATTTTACTTTTTTTATTTTTTGGTAAGCCTCGGATCTATTTTGCAGAACTATTAAAGAACTTTCGGTTTATTCTATTAGTTGCTTTTTTACAAACTGTTTTAATGTACAGTTTATTCTACACAGGAATTAATATGGTACCAGGCGCATTGGCAGCAATGGTTATTGGCTCCGGACCCTTATTTGCCGCAATTGTTGCGCATTTTGCATTTCACAACGATAAAATGAATATGCGAACTACTGGAGGTATTCTTTTAGGCATAGTTGGAATTGTAATAATAAACTTAGGACGTCAAACAACTGGAGTTGCTGGTGTTCGAGAGTTGCTAGGAGTTGCAATCTTAATTGGAAATAACATTGTTAGTGGAGTGTATAATGTGGTTGTGATGAAAAGCAAAAGAAAAATTCCTTCGTTGGTATTAAGTTCTGCATCGTTATGGATAGGTGGTTTGGTGCTTTTCTTAATTTCCATTCCTTTAGAAGGTATACACATTACCAAATTTCCTCTGGAATTCTATTTTTCCTTGGGCTGGTTAAGTTTTCTTTCAGCAGCTGCATTTTCAATTTGGTTTGTTTTGTTGAAAAGGCCTGGAGTTAAAATATCACATTTGAATACGTGGAAGTTTATTATTCCTGTTTTTGGTGCAATATTAAGTTGGATTCTAATTGCAAACGAAAGCCCCGATGTTTATGCGATTGTTGGAATGATTGTAGTTTCGATGGCAATGTTAGTTATGAATAACGATGCCATTAAAGCATGGTTTAAAAAAGTAAAGTAGCATCAAACAACTAAAATATGCTCAATTGTTTGTTTGGGATGGCGTGTTCTAGTTCCAATAATTTCTTTTTAGCACTTAAACCACCTGCATAACCAATTAATTTTCCTTCAGATCCAATAATTCGATGGCAAGGAATTATTATCGATATTGCATTAGCTCCATTTGCAGAAGCTACTGCACGTATTGCTTTTTCATTTTGTAGTAGTTTAGAAAGCTCAAGGTAGGATTTAGTTGTTCCATATTCAATTTGAAGTAAGGTATCCCAAACATTTTTTTGAAATTTAGAACCAACCATCAAAAGGGGGAGATCAAAATCTTTACGCTCACCTTTAAAATATTCATTTAACTGACTTTTTGTTTCTTCAATTACTGAACTACTTTCAGCCTTATGCGATGCATTTAAGTAGGTTTGAATTCTGTTATCAATAGCTTTTCTCATTTTTCTGTATTTCCAATCAGCAAGGCAAAGCTTGTTGTCGAAAGCTCCCAGAATTAGATCACCAAATGGCGTTTTGAAATTTTCGATGGAAATAATGTTGTTCATAGTTTAAATGTAAACAATAAAATATATTCAATTTGAGTGATAGTCAATCATTTAATTATGCCAAAAAAAAACAAGTACTCCGCCTATTCCGAAATACTTGTTTAATTATTTTGTGGTTCTTTTTTTTACAAAAGACTCCAGCCTTTACGGTATTCATAATGTAACATTGCTGTAGCTTTTCCATCAATATCATCGATGAACGTTTCTGTTTCCGGATTCCATTTAATGGTTCTTTTCAGTTCACAGGCTATGTTTCCTAGAGTGCAAACGGTACAACTGCTGTGTCCAATTTCAACAGGAACAATTGGATCCTTACGATCGCGAACAGCTTCAATAAAATTCTCATAATGAGGTATTTTTGTTTCGTATGGTCCTGTACTATCTTCTTTTGTTGGTGGTAGTAGTTTATCATCTGAAGCAAGAAAATGACCACGCGATATTTCTAACCAACCATCGGTCCCAATAAATTTAACTCCTTTTGTAAGACCTTTGTCAAAAGGTTCCGAGGTCATTACAACGCCGTTGGCATATAGAAATTTCATGAATTCAGTTCCATCACCGATGGGTGAAATTTCAACCGGACCGTTTCTATCCATTCCAAGTCCCCATTGAGCAATGTCGAACATATGAGCTCCCCAATCAGTTGTGAATCCGCCGCCCATTTCTTTGTACCAGCGCCATCCTCCCCAAAACTGTTCGTTTTGATCGGGATCAACAGTGATTGGTGGGTTCAGTTGCTTGTTGTAATGAATAGGAGTATTAAGGTTGGCCAACCAAAGATCCCAGTTTAAATCAGAAGGAATTGTTTCTTCAGGAAGATCATAGGGAGTTGGAGGTGCACCTACATAGGCATGAACTTTTTCAATTTTACCCAGTTGTCCTGTTTGTACCATTTTCACTGCATGTTGAAAATTTGAATCAGAACGTTGCTGACTTCCTACTGCCAAAACACTTTTTGTTTCTCTTACAATTCGTCGTAATTCCTGACCTTCTTTAATGGTAAAGGTCATTGGTTTTTCAAGATAAACGTCTTTTCCAGCCTTACATGCGGCAATGGCAATCATGGCATGTGAATGATCGGGTACGGCAATTATTACAACATCTATGTCTTTACGTTTCAGTAAATCCTGATATTTTTCATAGGTTTTAATTTCAACGTCCTTACCTTTTTCTTTGTAGAAAGCATTTACCTTTTTATCAAAGCGCTTACGTTTAACTCCGTAAACATCGCATCCTGCAATTATTTCAACATCTGGAATTTGAATAAATCCATTCAATAAAGACATTGCTTGTTGCCCCATTCCAATAATACCGATTTTTAATACACTTTCATTCTTCCTCTTTTTAAATGAGTTTAACGAAGAAAACATGGTAATGCCTGCTAGTCCTAGAGCAGTAGTTCCAATAAATTGGCGTCTTGAAACGCCCTTTTTTAGTTGATTTTTCACGTGATTTAATTAAATATATAATAGTTAGATCTATTAAGTTCTAAAATTAACTTTTTTGTTTAATACTGGAATTTGTGATCCTAAAAATGCTGTTAATACCAAGTTAAATAAAATAAATTAACCAAATGGTTAAAATTAATAGTCAAATTATTTTGAAGTTTAATTTCGATAGTCTACTTTTGATCCAGAAGTTTAACCGTATGGTTAAAAAAAATATAAAATATAT
>JAQIBQ010000486.1 GCA_027859005.1 Prolixibacteraceae bacterium
TGTTTCTTTTCCACCAATACTTGTTCCCCACAAACCAGCATTTATTGAATATTCCATTTTTTTGAAGTCGGCAACATAACCACCATCCTTCAAGTAATTAATTTCGTATTCGCGAGTCAATTCCATGTCGCGAGTAGGTGTAAGAATTTTAATTTCAGGAGCCAATACTTCAAACGTTAAGTCGAAACGAACCTGATCGTTTCCAGCACCAGTACTGCCATGAGCAACATAGTCGGCACCAATTTCTTTTGCATACTGAATAATTGCAATTGCTTGAAAAATACGTTCGGAGCTTACTGAAATAGGATAAGTATTGTTTCGTAATACGTTACCATACACCATGTATTTGATGCTTTTTTCATAATATTTCTCAGTTACATCAAGAGCTACATGCTTTTTCGAACCTAATTTGTAAGCATTCTCTTCAATTATTGCTAATTCGGCCTCTGAAAAACCACCCGTATTTCCTAAAGCTGTATATACATCAAGGTTTTTTTCCTTTGACAAATACATTGCACAAAACGAGGTATCTAAACCACCACTGTATGCTAAAACTACTTTTTTCTTATCCATAATGCTGACTTTGTATTGTTACTCAATAAAAACCTCTTTCTTATAATTCAATAGTAAATATTACAGTTAAAATGAATTAACATGCAAAACTACGTTTATAAATTATATCGTAAAAATTTGAGATTTAGATGAAAAATAAAATGGTGCCGCTAGATAAACTTTACTAACCCAAATACCAATTGTAATGCAATGCATCAGAAAAAAAACCAATTACACGACTTCAAAATGCGACATACAATACAGGCCAAAAATAAAATTGCGAATTACCAGGCCATTGGCTAATTTGCGGCACCATTTATTTTTTATTGTCTTTTAAATAACTTCAATTTTGTTTTCAAAGGCGAAGCATAACCTGCTCCATGATCACGAGTTAACCATTTTTTCATTGTTATTATTTTGCCTTCCTTTTTTTCAATCTTTTTTTCCTTCTGCTCCCATTTTGGATCAAAAATCATAGCTGTACACAAACATTTAGTACGTCCAGTTCGCATTAATATGTCGTAATTAACACAACTTTGACACCCCTTCCAGAAATCCTGATCGTCAGTCAATTCCGAAAATGTAACAGGACGATAACCTAACTCTGAGTTTATTTTCATCACAGGCAAACCTGTGGTCAAACCAAATATTCGGGCATTCGGAAACAAGGTACGCGAAAGTTTAAATGCCTCTTTCTTAATTCTTTTAGCTAAGCCCCTCCCCCTATATAGAGAAGCTACAATTAAACCTGAGTTTGCAACATAACGGTTATGCCCCCATGACTCAATGTAACAGAAACCGGCAAAATTTTCGCCATCCAAAGCAATTACAGCTTTCCCTTCATTTATTTTAGCAACAATATACTCATCGGAACGACGAGCAATACCCGTTCCTCGTTCCTCAGATGCATGCTGAATAGTATCGTTAATTTTGGTTACATAATTCAGATGCTTCTTCGTTGCTATTAATACTTCTATGGTATCTTTTTCGCTCATTGTAATTTTTTAAATCAACCTTCCCTTAAGTGTTGGCAACACTTTTACAAGAAATGCAAACACATCATTTCTTTCAATCCCTTCTCGCAATACAATAAATATTGTATCATCTCCCGCTATCGTTCCAATTATTTCAAATGAGCCTGCCGAGTCAATAACCGATGCAATACTGCTTGCATAAGCAGGCTTTGTTCTTATTACAGCCATGTGGCCTGAAAAATCTATAGATAAAAATCCATCTGCCAAGTAATTTACACCACTAATTTTTGAATCAGGTAAATTAACTGCACCACTAGGAAGTACATATACATATCCTCCTCGCGGATCTGGTGTTTTGGCAATTTTCAAGGCCTTAATGTCTCTCGACAATGTTGCTTGCGTCATCTCAAATCCTTCACGTTTTAATAACATAAGCAACTGCTCTTGGCTAGTCACCCTATTACCTCCTACTATCTTTCGGATTACAACTTGTCTTTGTAAACGTGCCTTCATTATAAATGTATAAATATTCAAATACACTGCAAAAATATTCATTTATTTATTAATTGCAAGCGATTTTTTAAGAAAGTTTATTATTTTTGCATCAGTATTAAAATTGAAAATGAAATAACGTGAACATTGTTCTACAAAAAATAAAAAGGAGTTAAAATGCGTTCGCTGCAAAAGCAGTAAAGCGCATTTTTTTTATATATAAAATCTTAAAATGTCTGCAACCTTGAAAAAAGTAAAGTTAATTCTGGAAGACGGAACGGAATTTATTGGCAAATCGTTTGGAAGTGAAACATCGATAGCTGGTGAGGTAGTATTCTACACTGCAATGGTAGGTTACCCCGAAAGTTTAACTGACCCATCGTATATTGGTCAGATATTAGTATCTACTTTCCCGATGATTGGAAACTATGGAGTTCCAAATGATTCAACAACTGAAGAAATCAACAATTTTTATGAATCAGATAAAATTCATGCTTCGGGTTTAATTATTTCAGATTACTCTGAAGAATATAGCCATTGGAATGCAGACAAAAGCCTTAGTGCTTGGTTAAAAGAATATAATGTACCAGGAATCTACGGAATTGACACCAGAGCATTAACTAAAATCCTACGTGAAAAAGGCTCAATGTTGGGTAAAATTGAATTCGAAGAAGAGCCAATTGAGTTTTATGATCCGAACAGCGAAAACTTAGTTGCCAGAGCAAGTATCGACGAAGTAGTAAGCTATGGTAATGGTGAACACAAAGTACTCCTTATTGATTGTGGCACAAAAAACAACATTATACGTTGCTTATTAAAACGTGGCGCATCGGTTATAAGAGTTCCATGGGATTATGACTTCACTGAAATGGACTACGATGGTTTATTCATTTCGAATGGCCCAGGAGATCCAGCTTTGTGCAACGATACCGTTAAATATATTAAAAAGGCACTTGATAAGAAAAAGCCAACCATGGGTATTTGTTTAGGAAACCAGCTATTAGCAAGGGCAGCTGGAGCCGAAACCTACAAACTCAAATATGGTCACCGTAGCCACAACCAACCGGTATTACTAAAAGGTACTAACCGTTGTTTTATTACATCGCAAAACCATGGCTATGCAATTAACAACAATTCAATTCCTGAAGATTGGGAAACACTTTTTATTAATGTAAATGATGGTACCAACGAAGGAATTCGACATAAAACATTACCATTTTTCTCAACTCAGTTTCACCCTGAAGCAACAAGTGGCCCTGTTGACACTGAGTTTTTATTCGATGATTTTATTGAGAGTATAGTTAAGAGTAAAAAGTAGTAGTTAGCATTGTTGAAGTATTAGTTTTAAAAAAGCACAAAATGGACAATATAAAATCACATTTAAAAAAAGTTATAGTACTGGGTTCTGGTGCACTAAAAATTGGTGAAGCTGGCGAATTCGACTACTCCGGTTCACAGGCATTTAAAGCTTTAAAAGAAGAGGGTATTGAAACTATTCTTATTAACCCAAACATTGCAACCATTCAAACCTCTGAAGAAATTGCAGATAAAGTTTATTTCTTACCTGTTACTGCCTATTTCGTTGAAGAAGTAATTAAAAAAGAAAAACCTCAAGGAATCCTATTAGCATGGGGTGGACAAACTGCATTAAATTGTGGTGTTGACTTATATGAAAATGGAATTCTTGAAAAACATAAGGTTGAAGTTGTTGGCACACCTGTTCAGTCAATTATTGATACCGAAGACCGTGAAATTTTTGCCAATATTCTAAAAAGTATTGATGTAAAAACACCAAAAAGTATTGCTTGCTCGAACATGGAAGAAGCCAAAAAAGCCATTGAAACGGTTGGTTTTCCAATTATTGTGCGCGCAGCTTATACATTGGGTGGTTTAGGTTCTGGCTTTTGTGAGAACATGGAAGAACTAGAAGAACGTGCTGGAAATGCATTTGCTTATTCACCACAAATTTTGGTTGAAGAATCGATTAAAGGTTGGAAAGAAATAGAATACGAAGTTGTACGCGACCAATTCGATAACTGTATTACGGTTTGTAATATGGAAAACTTCGATCCACTGGGAATCCATACAGGAGAAAGTATCGTAGTTGCTCCATCGCAAACACTTTCGAATTCTGAATACCATAAACTAAGAGAATTATCTATTAGAATTATACGCCGAATTGGTGTGGTTGGTGAGTGTAACGTTCAGTTTGCCCTCGACCCATTTAGCGAAGATTATAGAGTTATTGAAGTGAATGCTCGTTTGAGTCGTTCATCGGCATTAGCTTCGAAAGCTACTGGTTATCCCTTGGCATTTGTTGCTGCAAAACTTGGATTGGGTTACGGCCTACACCAATTGAAAAACTCAGTTACAAAAGTAACCACCGCATGTTTCGAACCTGCACTGGATTACGGTGTTTGTAAAATTCCTCGTTGGGATTTGAGTAAATTTGTGGGTGTTTCGAAACAATTGGGTAGCTCAATGAAATCAGTTGGCGAAATTATGTCTATCGGTCGTAACTTCGAAGAAGCCATTCAGAAAGGCTTACGTATGATTGGTCTTGGAATGCACGGTTTTGTAGGCAACCAAGAAGAAATTACCATCGATGCCATTGAAGAAGAATTGGCACATCCTACTGACCGTAGGGTTTTTGCCATTGCTGAAGCTTTCCATAAAGGCTATTCGGTTGAAGACATCTATCAGAAGACCAAGATTGACCATTGGTTTCTTCATAAACTAGAAAACATCTATAAGGTTCGTTGTGAATTGCACACCTTCGATTCATTGAAAGCTTTGCCTAACGAAACGCTAATTCAAGCCAAAAAATACGGATTTTCTGATTTCCAAATTGCACGTATGGTTCTTGCTCCAAAGAGTTCAGACATGCAAGCTAGCTTAATTAAAGTTCGTGAGCACAGAAAAGCTCAAGGTATTACTCCATTTATCAAACAGATTGATACATTGGCTGGTGAGTACCCTGCTTTAACCAACTACTTGTATGTTACCTATAATGGTTCTGAACACGATGTGGTATTTGAAAACGATAATAAATCAGTTATAACCCTAGGTTCAGGTGCCTACCGCATTGGTTCATCGGTTGAATTTGACTGGTGTAGCGTAAATGCCGTAAATACCATTCGTAAAGAAGGTTTCCGTTCCATCATGATCAACTATAACCCTGAAACAGTAAGTACCGATTACGATAACTGTGATCGACTTTACTTCGACGAGTTGTCTTTTGAACGCGTAATGGATATAGTTGATTTGGAAAACCCAATGGGAACTGTTGTTTCTGTGGGTGGACAAATCCCGAATACCCTGGCCTTGAAATTGGATGCGATGAACGTACCAATTCTAGGAACTACTGCCGAAAAAATTGACAATGCCGAAGACCGTCAGAAATTTTCACAATTATTAGATAATATTGGTGTAGACCAACCTCGATGGAATGAGCTTTCAACCTTTGACGAAATCTACAAATTTGTTGATGAAGTTGGGTTTCCTGTTTTAATTCGCCCTTCGTACGTACTTTCAGGTGCTGCCATGAATGTGGTATCGAACAAAGACCAATTGGAAAACTTCTTGCAATTGGCTGCCGATGTTTCGAAAGAACACCCAGTTGTTGTTTCTGAATTTATAGAACAAGCAAAAGAAATTGAAATTGATGCGGTTGCCGATAAAGGCGAAGTTGTAGCTTATACCATTTCGGAACATGTAGAATTTGCAGGCGTTCACTCTGGTGATGCAACCATTGTATTTCCACCTCAAAAACTGTACATCGAAACCATACGTAGAATTAAAAAAATAGCGCGTCAGGTTGCAGCAGGATTAGAGATTTCTGGTCCATTCAACATGCAGGTTCTGGCAAAAGACAACGATATAAAAGTTATTGAGTGCAACTTACGTGCTTCGCGTAGTTTCCCATTCGTATCGAAGGTGATGAAGTTCAACCTGATTGAACTGGCCACCAAAGTGATGTTGGGCGTTCCCTACGAGAAACCTGACAAATCGATTTTCGAGCTGGATCATGTGGGAATTAAAGCGCCTCAGTTCTCTTTCCACCGTTTGTTGAATGCCGACCCTGTTTTAGGAGTTGACATGAGTTCAACCGGCGAAGTTGCTTGTTTAGGCGACAACTTTTACGAAGCCATATTAAAATCGATGCTTTCAGTTGGGTATAAAATACCAAAGAAAAACATCTTTATCTCTTCAGGACCTACTCGTTCTAAAGTTGAGCTGTTAAAGTCGGCCCACATGTTAGTGGATAAAGGATTCAACTTGTATGCAACCGAAGGAACTGCAAAATTTTTCCAAGACAATAAAGTAGACTGTACCGTATTGGGATGGCCCGATGAGGAAACCCGTAAGCCAAATTCGATTGACTTTATTAAGGATAAAAAACTAGACTTAGTAATCAATATTCCTAAAGACCATACTAGCCGTGAACTAAGCAACGGATACCGTATCCGCCGTAATGCAATCGACTACAACATTCCATTAATTACCAACGCTCGTGTTGCAAGTGCATTTATTTATGCTTTCTGCAAATACAGCATCGAAGACTTGGAGATTAAGAGCTGGGATGAGTATAAATAGCACTTACAAAAAAGTAAAAAGAATATAGAAATAAAGCTGCTTTGGGAAACCAAGGCAGCTTTTTTGTTTTTATTTTTCTTTCCAAACTAATGAATCTTTTACTACATTAATTCCTCCAAATATTCCATAACCTCCCTGAACATTTGTGTAAACTTTTATTGGATCGGAAATTCGCAGATCAACATTTTTATGCATTGTTAGGGTTGATAAATATTTATAAACATCCTCCGACAAAGAGATTAATTCAAAAACAAGTACGTCACCATCGTAAAGATAAATCCAATCCTCGTGTTTAATATCTATTGAAAACTTATAACCATTTTGAGGAAAAAGATTCCCCTTAAAAATCAAGTAATCAGAATGCAATGCTCTTGTCATTGTTCCAATTAAAGGATCTTCTATATCAAACAAAGTATAGTCATACCCGTAACCAGTCTCCTCAATTCCTTCCCGTAGTGAAAATGAAATATTATAAAAACCTTCTTTATCAATATTATTCAACTCCAAATTAACCCTTAAGTATTTATCAGTAGTATATTTCCCTTTTGCAACAAATTCGTGGTCAATATATCTAATGCTTCCATTTTGTGGAATTTGCCCTTCAGCTCGAACAGTTTTATAACCATCTGCTTTTATATCAATAGAATATGTTTTATTCTTTACTGGTTCAATATCTGACACATATGTCCAACGGGCAAGCAAATCACTAAAATAAGGATTCTCATTTATTCTTAGAGTATCCACTAATTCATTATCACAAAATAAATAAGGTTTGGCATCAAAAATTGGAACAAGGTTATTATTATCAAACCTCGATTTGCTTCCCGAAATATTTACTTCTATCTTTTTATCATTTTCAAAGAAAGAATTAACTACAATAACTGGTTCAATATCGGGAGGCTCAATATCATGATAAATAGCCTCACATGCAACCATAAACAACACTGAGACCAAATAGAAGAAGCGTAAATTATTTATTCTCATTTTTAAAATTCTATGGTATAATTAATCGATGGCATTATTGGTAATACAGAATGACTTCGTAGTCGTCCTTCATAAAAATCATAATAGAGTGCATTTCGGTGCATATAAGCATTGTACAAACCAATTGAAAAAACTCTTTTGGTCTTTTCTTTTTGTTTTTCAAAATTCGCAGACAAATCCAATCGGTGATAATTGGGCATTCTAAAATCGTTCTTCTTTCGATACGAAATAATTTCAGCACCATAGGCATATTCTGAGAAATGACGACTATAATTTATCGAATAATTTTCTGTAGGAAGTGTTACGGCATTACCTGTGTTGAAAATCCAGCTGGCTGATACATTTACCCTTTCATTAAATTGATGAGTTACTACAATTTTAAAATCGTGTTTCCTATCGTATTTGTATGGATATGGATTTCCATAAATGATGATTTCAAATACTCTTTCCGAATTCGATAAAGTATAAGCTATCCAACCTTGTGTTTTTCCTAATTTCTTTTCAATCAAAAGCTCAACTCCCTTTGCTGTTCCTTGTCCATGTTCAACTATCTCCTCCCAATTCTTCTTTTTATCTGCGTTATCAATGTATTCCAATAAGTTATCCATTTGTTTCAAATAAACCCCCAATGAAATATTAAAGTATGGATTAATTTCATTTTGAAATGAAACATTAAATTGGTTTGCTACAATGGGTTTTATATTTTTGGTAACAGGCACCCATTGATCGGTAGGAAAACCTACCGACGAATTTACCAAAAGATGAATAGGTTGTGAGGTTTTCGAATATGAAATACCAAGACTACTTCTAGGAATAAAGAGCAAACTTAAACTCGCTCTTGGTTCAAGAAAATCATAGTTGATATTCTCTGTATCAAACCTTGAAAACCGAATACCGGCAGACAGGTTCAATATGTTTTCGATTTTGAAATTGTCCTGAAAATAAAGTGCTATTTCATTATTACTATATGTTTTAGTATTTTTTACCGAATCCGATTCAATAACACCTTCTAAATCTGAAAAGTCGAACACATTTACTCCGGGTTTAAACCGATGGTTTGTAAAATTCACCCCAAATTCAATAAAGTTTCGGCCTGAGTGGAAATAATCGAACTGAACCGCAGCCCCTTTATCAAATATCCCTGAATAAAACTCAGTTTCGAGCTTATTTCTAATTGGTGGATCTCCTTTTTCAATTTCATCAAACATTCTACCTGTTGAAAACTTATACTGGCTGAGTGTTAAAGTGGTATTACAAAACAACTTATTTCCCAATTGACTGTTCCAACGAAATGTTCCAGTGTGATTCCCCCAATCAATTGTACTCTTTTGTTTGATATCAGTTATTGTGTTTTCACTTCTCTTAATACTTGTAGAAGAAGACTGGTAATAGCCATCGTTCCCGGAATAATAACTCAGGTATATTTTATTTCTATCGTTTAGTTTGTAATTAATTTTACCGTTAACATCGTAAAAAGCATACGATGTGCTATATTCGTCTTTCAACATTATCTTAAAATAAGGATATAAAAAAACATCAATATAAGTTCTTCTGGCAGAAATCATAAACGATGATTTATCCTTAACTATTGGCCCTTCAATAAAACCTTTAGCTGAGATTAAACCTGCTGAAACTGAACCTTTCATTTCTTTGTTATTACCTTCTTTCATACGAATATCCACCACAGATGCCGCTCTTCCACCATACGATGCGGGAAAATCGCCTTTATAAAGCTTTGAACTTTTAATTGCATCGTTATTAAACACTGAAAACAAGCCAAATAAATGATTAACGTTGTATACGGGTACTCCATCTAAAAGTATAAGATTTTGGCTTGGATCACTTCCTCGAACAATCATCCCTGCAGTTCCTTCAATCCCGCCCTGAACACCTGGCATTAATTGAAAGGATTTAAGCACATCGGTTTCTCCCAAAATAACAGGAAGCCTTTCGACCAACTTTGGAGACAGAGAAACAATGTTTGAAACATTTTCTTTTAAATTCTTGCTATTGGCAACAACTTCAATTTCTAATAAGAATTCACTTTTTAACTCTAATTTAAAAATTACCGTAGTATCCTTGGAACTATTACAGACAATGCGACCAGACTTGTAACCTATAAACGACGTCAATAACGAATCTGATTGTTTAACTGATAGACTAAAGAAACCGTAATCATTTGTTACAGTACCTCTATTTGTGTTTAGATTATAAATGCTTGCTCCAATAAGTCGTTCACCAGATTTAGCATCTTCGATGTAACCCGATAAGTTTATTGTTTTTCCTGAAGACAGCGTACAAGTAAAAAATAAAATTGAAAGGGTGACTAAGGTTTTGATCATTTTTATTTGTCTTTACCACATCTGATACTGCAATATTCACCTGAAAACGGAATTCGCCCTATACCATCTGCAGTAATATCAAACTCCCTTATTATAAGATCACTTTCAACTTCTGTTGATGACCAAAAATAAGCTCTTCGACCACGCCCAACATCTTTATTCTCTGCTGATTTCCTGCCGGCAGGTAATATACTAAAACCAGATTTATTATTTATCTTAAAATTCCAATTCTGATAATTTCCCCAACCAGCTAAAAACATTTCTTTAGCAATATTTCCCCTATTGTAAAACATCTTATTCGCTTCTTCACTTTCCATGCCTAAAAATAGCTCCAGATTCAACCACTCTTCATCGCTTGGCAAATGCCAGCCAGATGGACAAACCTTATCGGCAATTTCGTAGGCGTAATAAGCCCCTGTACAATAACTTTCTTCAACAGTTGCTTCCTTTATCAGGTCACTTTCAAAAACATACTTAAGATTTTCTCCCATCCATTGCTGACTAGGATAATTCAGAATGGTATATTCATTTCCATCACGTTCATCAGTAAAGGTTTGAATTGTTTTAGTTTCAAACGTAACTTCATCGCTGAAATACAATTGTTCCCCTTCTTCACAAACACCTTTAAGATAATAAGTTGTGCTAGGTTTTAAATTTGGGATAATTGATTCAAAATAACCATCTCTCGTTTTGGGTAAACTAATTTTTGAACGGTCATCATAGTTAGGTATTTCTGAAAGACAAAACCCCAACTTTTCCGGAGAATAATAGTCATCGTTATACACCTCGTAGCTTATCCTACAACTATTGTGTGTGATATACTCTATTACTGGTTTAGAAACTTCAAATTCTATTTCGTGCCTACAAGCATTTAATAAAAAAACAAGCAAAACGATATAAATTCTATTCATTTTAATATATTTTAAAAATGCCCAAGCAAAATAAATTTGACTTAATTCATTTTACTTGAGCCTTTAGTTAATTACCAAAGTTGCAAACCATCATATGAAATCATAATTCTAGCACTACCATGAATAGTGTTTATACTCAATCCTTCACCTTCATTCCACCCCATCGTTGGATCTTGATGTGAAATACGAATACTACCTAAATATTCATCATTATCCTTTACAGTAAGTTCATAACCTCCTGATCCCTCTACTTCTCCACCTTCTTCTAATGGAAATGTCATTTTAATACCTACAGTGTATTTTTCTGAATCACCAGGATCCTCTTCAAATATAAACAAGTAATACACACTTGAAACCGCTTGCAGATCCCAATCAAACATAGAACGACCAATATCCAATTGAACGAAGCACGGCATAAATAGTTGCACCTTCAAATGATTTTAACAAGCCACTAATTTC
Source organism: Prolixibacteraceae bacterium (assembly GCA_027859005.1). Lineage (GTDB taxonomy): Bacteria > Bacteroidota > Bacteroidia > Bacteroidales > Prolixibacteraceae > Roseimarinus. Next base: position 11,311 of record JAQIBQ010000486.1, read on the forward strand.
CTGTTTAACTTTAAAATTTCTAATAGCTCGTTGGGAACCGTTATTGTCTGGCGAAATATCTGGATGATCGAGGAATCCAAAAACATAATCTTCATATTTCATCATTCGCTTTTGAAAAG
>JAQIBQ010000544.1 GCA_027859005.1 Prolixibacteraceae bacterium
GAATTACAACCCGACTAGCATATGATTTAAGCCCAATACTGCATGCTAGCATTCGCCTAATAAAAAATTGCCAGATTTTAAATTAAATATTCTTCCCCACAACAATGTCACATGATCCAGAATAATCGCTTTTTTAACGGTCTTTTTTTTAGGTAATTTTATTGATTCCTATTCTGAATAATATTTTAGATGGTCGATATAGCTTAAATTCATTTAGATATGTTGATCAACCCAACTTATATTTAGAAATACAATACTGGATGACATTCTCTTCGTCCATTTACCCATGGCTAGAGTAAAAAAGGCCTCCAACTTTTCATTTTGAGCAATCTCCTTTATTTCATTTTTGTTTATCGTAGCATAAAATAGCATTCCATTTTCGAATGTTAATAGATGCGACATTTTTATTGATTAATTGGAAATAAAAAGGAACCATTCTTTTTAAAGAGAACGGTTCCTTATGCATTCGTATAGTGCTACTATGCTACTCTACAATTATTGTCTTTTTCAATCGGATATCATCGCTTGAAGCTCCCAGCTGAATTTCAAAATCACCAGACTCAACCATGTATCGACGATACATGGAGTTGTAATAATGTAAATCGTCGGCTGCCTTAAGTTTGAAAGAAACTGTTTTTTCTTCCCCTTTGGCTAGCTCAATTCGCTCAAAAGCACGTAATTGTTTTACTGCCATTGGGATATCGGACTCAACATCTTTCACATACAATTGCACCACTTCTTCTCCCGCAAGCTTGCCTGTGTTTTTAACATTCACAGAAACAGTTAAGCTGTCGGTATCACAAATAGTGGTCTTATCAATTTCTAAATTAGTATAATCGAAAGTGGTATAACTCAAACCATGACCAAAAGGATAAATTGGTTCACCTGTATAATAACGATAAGTAAATCCTTTGCCTGCTTGCATGTTGTAATTTGTGAAATTGGCCAATTCATCGGTCGATTTATAAAATGTAACCGGTAAGCGCCCTGCAGGATTGTAGTCGCCAAACAATACATTGGCAACAGCATCTCCACCGCGCTGACCGGGATACCATCCCATTAAAATAGCTGGCAATTCATTTTCAAGTCCATCAAATGAAATGGCACTACCAGCCATTAAAACAAATACAACGGGTGTACCTGTAGCCTGCATGGCTCTAAGTGTTTTTAGCTGAACAGCAGGTAATTCAATTTTGGTGCGATCACCACCATTAAAGCCATCTATATCTTCGCGACCTCGCATTTCTTCACCTTCCCAATTGGCATCCAATCCACCTACAAAAATAGCTACATCTGCATTTTTAACATTGGCAAGCATTTCAGCCGATGGTTCAAACGGACCTTTTTCTTCTTCAATTTCTACTTCAACTTTTTTCCAAACCAACCAAATACCTGCGTTAAGATTTGCTTCAAAGTATTCAATTTTAATATCGTAAGTTTTCCCTTCTTCAAATTTAATTTCAGTAACAGTAGGAGTCATCACATGCTCGGTCATATCATCAATGATTAACTTACCATCTAAAAAGATACGGCAACCATCGTCAGATACGGCACCAAATTCGTACATAGCAGTTTCGGGAGCAATTAATTTACCTGTCCAGCGAATGCTGAAATTCTCTTTCCCAATTGCTTGTTCAGGTGTTAAAATACCTTGAGCTACGGCTGTTTCTGTTGGCGAACCTTCACCCCAAAACATTCTTATTTGTTTATCAATTTGAGTTAGAATCGGTTCTCCTTCAAATTCCTTCCCATTAAAATATTCACCTGTTAAACCAGGAACAAGCTCACCATTTTCATCGGTTGTTGAAAGATATTTACCGTCAACTAAATCGTGTCGTTTATTATCGCCATCGTATTCAACAATTGGGCAACCCTCATCGTAAATTACTTTAACTTTTTTACCAAGCGCATTTTTAATTCCATCTAGTACGGTAATTGGATTCGATGCATCGCCAAAATAATTAGCCTTTAGTGCATCAACACTATGCGCATTAGGACCAACGACAGCAACGGTTTTGATATTCTTTTTATCCAAAGGAAGAATACCATCATTCTTCAAAAGTGTCATCGATTTTTGGGCCATTTGTAATGCAGCTTCATCGTGTTCTTTTGAATTGTTTATTTCGAATGGTATTTGAGCATAAGGTACTATCTCAACTGGATCGAACATACCCAATTTCATTCGGGCCAACATTAAACGATAAACCGAAAGATCAATTTCACCTTCGTCGATTAAACCTTCTTGAACAGCTTTTAACATTGATTGCTGATATACTCGACCACAGTTTAAATCACAACCTCGGCGTATACCTATGGCTGCTGCTTCCTCAGCTGAATTAACAACTTTATGATTTGCATAAACATCACGTATTGCGCCACAATCAGAAACAACAAAACCTTCGAAACCCCATTGTTTGCGCAAAATATCTTCCAAAAGCATCCAACTAGCTGAAGCTGATTCACCATCAACCCTGTTATATGCTCCCATAATTGAATATGCTTTTGCTTTAACCATTAAATCCTCAAAAGCTGGCAAATAAGTTTCCCATAAATCGCGGGTATCTGGAACAACATTGAAAGAGTGACGTTCAGGTTCTGGGCCATTGTGTACAGCAAAATGTTTCGCAGTTGCAACCACTTTCAAATATTTAGAATCGTTGCCTTGCAAACCTTTCACAAAGCGCATTCCCATCTGACCTGTTAAATACGGATCTTCGCCATAGGTTTCGTGTCCCCTTCCCCATCGAGGATCCCTGAAAATATTAATGTTAGGCGACCACATGGTTAAGCCTTTGTATCGGCCAAAGTCATTATTGCGGAGAAATTCGTGATGCTTTGCTCTGGCTTCGTCACTTATGATATTGGCAACCTCCGACATCATATCTAAATCGAAAGTAGCTGCCATTCCAATTGCCTGAGGAAAAACGGTTGCAACTCCAGCACGAGCCACTCCATGAAGACATTCATTCCACCAGTCGTATTCATTAATATCCAAACGTGGAATGGCCGAGGAGCTGTTTCCAATTTGTGAAATTTTCTCTTCAAGTGTCATCAAATCGACTAAATTCTTTGCACGAATTTCGAAGTCGAGAGAAGTGTCGAGGTATTTCTTCTCTATTTCATTTTCTTGAGCAAAGACAGCCAGAAGGATGAGAGAAAAAGCCAACAATCCAATAATTTTTTTCATAAATATAT
>JAQIBQ010000569.1 GCA_027859005.1 Prolixibacteraceae bacterium
TGCATTTTCTTCACGCTTCAAATCAAAACTTACTGATAATGTCAACGCCAGCCAATTGCGGATGTTGAATTTGCAGTACTTCTTTTGCATCCTCAGGTCCAATTCCTCCACTAAGTAGAAAAGGAATTTCAGCGGTATAATTATTTAATAAAGTCCAATCGAATTTCTCGCCAGTTCCACCATGTTGTTCACTTGGTGTATCAAATATAAAATAGTCACAATAAGGTTCGTAGGCTTCGAAATTGTTATTTTTTGTAAGGTTAAATGCTTTCAATACACCGAAGCCTTTTGCTTTCAATGCTTCACATAATTCAGGTGTTTCGTTTCCGTGTAACTGAATGGTGTCGAGGTGAAATGATTTGGCATAATCTAAAATAGTTTCTATGCCAGCATTGACAAAAACGCCTGTTTTTTTTATTGAAGAAGGAAGTTTCGTAATTTCTTTTGGTTCAATTTTTCCCACAACAAAACGAGGTGAACGTGGATAAAAGATAAAGCCAAGCATGTCAATTTTCAATGTTGAAAGCTGATGCATAATCGCTGAATCTCCCATTCCACAAACCTTAACTATCATTGTTCATTTCTCCTTATTACCATCATTTGATTTCCACCAATTTGGAATTCATAATTAACATTAACCAATTCACTTTGATTGTATTTGTCGAGAATGGGCTGAATATAAGGTGATGGGTTTGAATTTAAGTCAACGATCGGAAAAATTCGTAATTCTTTTCCAACACGCAACATTTCGTCAATTGCTTTGAAATGGAATTCCAAGTCGAGATGATCTGAATACAACAACAAAAAGTGTGAACTAAGTACCAAATCGAATGTATTATTTTCAAAAGGTATTTCAGGTAAACTGGCAGCAATGTATCTTCCTTCTTCTTTACCTTGTTCGTAATCGTTGAGGAATTGCTTCATCGATTTCATTCTGATTTTGCCAAGCCCTTCTAAAGAACCAAACTGATCCCACTTGAATTTATCGAGATTTAATTTAGTTTGGCTTATTACATCGCCAAAGGTTTCATTAATACGTTTTTCAATGTCCTTTTGAGATAGATCGTAAATGGGATCGATTGATGTAACGTTGCTTCCAAATGCAGTTGCAACTGAATTGAAAGCTGCTGGACCATCGCCACAACCTAATACCTTATTCGAAAGAAATTCAGGCGTTAGATTAAACATGCTCACATACTCAGTATATGAACGTCCCCAGGGTACTATGTTTTTGTATTCTATCATTTTCGAAATATGAATAAACTATTTAAGTTCTGCAATGAAATTTTTACAGGCAAGGCCTGGATTCTTTTTTTTCATGAAATTTTCACCCATTAAAAAACCTTGAAAGCCATATTCTTTAAGCTTTATAACGGTTGAGGGGTTACTTATACCACTTTCTGAAATTTTGATAAAATTGGTTGGGATTAATTCTGCTAATTGAATAGACTGATTAATATCAACTTCAAATGTTTTTAAGTTACGATTGTTCACTCCAATAACATCAACGTGTGAAGAAACTTTTTCAAGTTCTTTTTGGTTGTGTACTTCAAATAGCACTTCCATCCCTAGTTTATGTGTGAGTAAGGCAAAACGATCAACTTCTTCTTTTGATAAGGATGCTGCAATTAGTAATATAATTGATGCGCCGTATGCTTTCGCTTCGTGGATCTGGTATTCGTCAATTATAAAATCTTTTCGTAAAACTGGTATTGATAATAAATTGGTCGCTTCTTTTAAATCGTCCAAATTACCTCCGAAGTATTTTGAGTCGGTTAAAACAGAAACAGCTGAAGCACCTGCTTTTTCATATCCTTTTACTACTTCGGCTAAATTTACATCTCCATTTATAATTCCTTTTGATGGAGACTTGCGTTTGTGTTCTGCAATAATTCCAGATTTTTCACCAGAAAGTAAATGCTCTTTTAATGAAGGTTTTTGCTGGCAATAGGAAGGATATTGCATTAACTCATCTATGGAAACCTTTGCTTTTTGGGCTTCGACTTCAATTCGTTTATCGGCATTTATTTGGTCAAGAATTGTCCCCCCTAGATTGGCAGAAGCCGATCTTCGATTCCCTGAAGGGGACTTTACAATGGTTTTTATTTTGTGGCTTTTGTTCATTTTTGTAATTCTAATAATTCCAATTAACAATGTAATATTACAACTAAAGGAATCCTTATATTCCCCCTTTAGGGGGCTGGGGGGAAATTTTTTCCATGATTACAGCTTCAATTCCATCATGAAAATATCCTTTGTCTACAATTTGGTAGCCAGCTTTTTTGTAAAGGTTGATGTTCTTTACACTTTTGGCTCCAGTTTCAAGTACAAATTTAGTCGCCTTAATGAAATAGTTTTCAATATCGAGTAAAAGCTTTTTACCATAGCCCTTGCCTTGATGTTCTGGTAACACTATTAGTTTGTTAATGTGGCATTCGGTATTTGTTTGAGTTGCCCTAACCGAAGCTATTAGTTCATTTTTAAGTATTCCTTTCAATACAATCTTTGAGGCGCATTCTTCAACCATTTCATTTAATGTTTGACACATTGGTCCAATGGTGCATTTTTCATACAAATCGGCTTCTTGCTTGAAGGCCAATTTTTGTACCTTAAGTATTTCCTCATAATCGGATAAGTAGGCGAAAGTTATTTCCATTATTTAAGTCATTCGATATTGGACAGTAGTCAATGAGTTTTAGTATTGAATTAAAGCTTTTAAAACTTTTGTAGCTTCACCATCTAGTAATGATTTTTTTGCTTCTTCAATACTTTGATCAATTGATTTCTCTGGATTAATTGTACGAATAGCCATACCTGCATTGGCATAAATTGCACTGTTTTGTGCTTCGGTTCCATTCCCATCTAAAATTGATTTAAAAATTGTAGCAGCTTCTTCTACGGTATCGCCACCAAACAATTGTTCTTGTTTTAATCTGGGTAATCCAAGTTTTTCAGGATTTAGTAACAATTCTTCGGTATTGGTTATGATTTTAAAATCACTGGTTAATGAGATTTCGTCGTAGCCATCTAATGCATATACAATTGAGAAATTCTTATTCGTTTGCTGGTAAATGTAACTGTATAAGCGCATGGTTTCTAGGTCGTAAACTCCTACGATTTGATTTTGTGGTTGTGATGGATTTACCATTGGTCCTAGCATGTTGAAAAAAGTTTTCATGCTCAACTCTCGACGAATAGGTCCAACTGATTTCATGGCTGGATGAAAGAAAGGAGCATGTAAATACACATAACCAATTTCATCCATTTGTTTTTTTAACTTTTCTTCGTCGTTGGTGAATTTGTATCCAAAGTATTCCATTACATTGCTTGAACCACAAGCTGAAGAAACGCCATAGTTTCCATGTTTTGAAACTTTGTAACCTGCACCTGCAACAACTAACGAAGAAAGGGTAGAAATGTTAAATGTATTTTTACCATCGCCACCAGTTCCACAAAGATCAATGGTGTTGAAATCAGAGAAATCTAAATGAATACACAAGTCTAACAGTGCATCTCTAAAACCAGATAATTCGTCGGGTGTGATATTCCGCATCATGAAAACGGTTATAAATGCTGTTACCTGTGACGGGTTTAATTTATCGGCTGCAATTTCTTTTAAAATGCTTTTTGCTTCACTATGGTTTAGTGTTTTGTGTTGTATTAGTTTTTGAAGAGTTGCTTTCATTCTAAAGATATTAGATTTTTAGATTAGTTGTTTAAAAAATTGGCAATTATTTCTTTTCCGTGCGGAGTTAAAACCGACTCTGGGTGAAATTGAACGCAACGTACATCGTTCTTTTCGTGATACAATGCCATTAAATTTCCTTCAGAATCGAGCGATGAAACTTTGATGCCTTCAGGAATTTGATCGGGTGCAACCACCCACGAATGGTAGCGACCAACATCAATTTCTTCAGGTAAACCTATAAATGATATATCCGTTTTATCAGTAATTTTAACAGGAGTTGAAACACCATGATAAACCTTGTTCATGTTCAATAATTTCCCGCCATATACTTCGGCGATGGCCTGGCAACCCAAGCAAACTCCAAATATACTTTTGGTAGCTCCGTAGGTTGAAATAATTTCTTTGAGAATGCCTGCTTCGTCGGGAACTCCTGGTCCAGGTGATAGGACTATTTTATCGTATTCGCCAACTGCTTCAATGGAGATCTTATCGTTACGAAAAATATCAACTTGATGATTGGTCAATTCTTTTAAGGCATGAACCAAATTGTAAGTGAATGAGTCGTAATTATCGAGTACTAGTATTTTCATGTTTATTGTCATTGTGTCATTAGTTGGTTAAAGTCATTAGTGAATACTATTGACTAATGTCTAATGACTGATTTTTATTCCATATTTATATTTTCAGCTTCAATAATTGCTTTTTTCAAAGCGCCAAGCTTATTGTTTACTTCTTGTAATTCATTTTCTTTAACTGATTCGGATACCACACCTGCACCTGCTTGATAGATTAATGAATTGTTTTTGCTTAAGAATGTACGAATGGTTATTGCGTGATTGATATTTCCATTGAAGCCGAAAAATCCAATTGCACCACCGTAATACGAACGGGATACATTTTCTAACTCATCGATAATTTGCATGGCTTTAAATTTTGGTGCGCCTGAAAGTGTTCCGGCAGGAAACGTATCGCCATATACTTTCACTGTATTTGTTCCTTCAGGTAGTTCGCCACTTACTTCAGACACCAAATGAAGTACATGAGAATAATATTGAACTTCGCGGTAATTATCAACAGTTACCTTCGATGAATTACGACTAAGGTCGTTACGAGCCAAATCGACTAACATAACGTGTTCTGCATTTTCTTTTTTGTCTAGTGATAATTGTTTCGCTAATTGACGGTCTTTTTCATCGTCGCCAGTACGTTTAAATGTTCCCGCAATTGGATTGATAACAGCTTTATTTCCATCGACAATTAACTGAGCTTCGGGCGAAGAGCCAAAAATTTTGTATCCTCCACAATCGAAATAGAACAAGTAAGGTGATGGATTAATTCGGCGTAATGCACGGTAAACATTGAATTCGTCGCCGTTAAATTTTTGAGTAAAACGACGTGAAAGAACAATTTGAAACACGTTACCTAAAAAGCAGTGTTTCTTTCCTTCTTCAACCATATCAATG
>JAQIBQ010000007.1 GCA_027859005.1 Prolixibacteraceae bacterium
GGCTAAAATCATCACAAACTCATTTGAAAATATGAAGAAATACTATGGTTTCTAGATCGCCCATTCAACTTAACTTTAGGATTAGAAAGAGTTTATTTGGTTTGATTCTGTTTATGCTGATTTCGGGAGGTATGAAAGCCCAGGTATTTGAATATGGGGCAGGCTTTAAATTGATTGAATTTATGGAACAGAGCTATTCTCCCAATTATTACGGAACTACGGTAGATGCTGATTTAGTTTTTGGATTTAGTATTCCGTTAGTTGCGATGTGCAATAATACCGATTTAGGCATGTACTCCGGGTTTATGTTGGGACAGGCAGGTATGGCTAGTATTCATAATTCAGGTTTGGCTGCCGATCCCTTATGGGATTTTTCTGTACCACTGTATTTAACTGTTGGAATAGGCCCGGGAACACGAAAAGCAAACGATAGAAAGTTTGGATTTAAGCTGGGGATTGGTTATGTGTGGAACAATTACATTGTAAATTCTTCATCGGAATTGATTCATTCAAGTATAAGCCCCCAATTTATGGTTGAATGCATTTTTAATAATCCTAAACGGAATTTTCTAAATGGTTTTAAAATTCGTTACGAACGTCAAATGCTCGATTGGATGGAATCGGGTTATATTACTTTAAGTGAAAATTATGCCAATGTAGGTCTGTGGCAACACAGTATTACGGCTTCGTTTGTTTTTAAGAAAAACATAATGCAATATAATTTTGAGTAAGAGCCTTTGTTGTTTTTTCTGTATTTGTGATGAAATATAAAATACCAAACAAAATAAAACTTGTATTAAAAAACAGGAAAACATTGATAAGTATTAATTTGCAAATTGGAAAAACTCAACGATCAAAGATTCCTGTTGAATATATTCCTCAACAATATTGAAAAATGCGTATAAATAGATGGATATTAAGTTTAGTCTTGTTTGTAATCTTTCACAGTTTGCGAGCTAATGATTTTGCGGCTATTGAAAAGGTCATTCAAATCAAAGGATTTATTGACGATGAAATTGGTGGCATTTTGCAAGCCGATGATGGTAATTATTATATGATTTTAAATATCGTTTCAACTGTGGTCCAGATTGATTCATTAAATTTCGATAGCAACGAATGGGCTAACCGCTATCCTGATATGTGCATTGTCCGATTTAATTCTGAATTGGAAGTGGATACCATGTTCATGATAGAAGAAAATGTTTATGGTTATACCATTGAAATTTACGATGGCACCATAAGGGTTGGTGGTCGATATTTCTTTTCAGATGATCCACGTATATTTTATGGCCATTATACATTGGATGGCGAAAAAATATGGTCAAAAAGTATCTATACTGATTTTAATTTGTTTTCTCGTTACGATTGGGAGGACAGAAGTACCTATTTTGTGGCTAGTTCATTGTACGATTGGATTCATGAAGACATTATATATAAACAGGAAAATGGATATCGGACAAGTGTTTTTGGTAAAGTTAGCGAGGATGGTCAGTTGTTGTGGACAAATGCACTATACGGTAATGGGAAAAAAACATTTCAAGGACAGTGGGCCAGGAATAATGGTTCATACCTGCTAAGCTACGCCTATAAGTGCGATACATTGCGTTTTAATCAAACTGAAATTGTTTCAAATGCAGTTGATGGAATGGATAAAAAAATATTTATAAAGTTTGATAAAACCGGTAAAGTTACCGGGCATACTGAAATGTATGGCAAAGATCTGTATAATGGTTTGATGCGGTTAATCGATGATAAGATTTACACCAGGGTATATTTTGAAGAAAAGATGTACTGGGGACACGATTCGATTGTTGCACCTGAAGGGGAATATCATAGTCGTTATTTTGTTCGGTTGAACATAGATGGAAGCATTGAAAGTAAATTGTTCTGTGAACTTTCTTTTGATAATTTAAGTCAATTGCCGGATGGAAATTTTGTTGGAACTTTTAAAGTAGAAACCGATCGCGATTATCGTTATGGAGACCGTGTTTTTTCAACAGATACCAACAAAAGACAGCAATATTTGGTAAAAATTGATCCTTCGGGAAATATTTTAAAGGATGTTTTAATTGGTGAGGGGTTTAGCGGTCGACTGGATTTTTCGGTGGATAAGGAGAATAAACGGGTACATATTTTTGTGGATGAACGATTGCCAATAAACTTTACATGGCAGGGGGAAAAAAAACAAGAGTATTTTTACTACTGTTCGTATGATTATGATTTGAATGAAGTTGATTATTTAAAACTTGGAGATTCTTTCAACTACATTTATTCAGGGACATTTAATGTTCGAAACAACGGTGAAAATGAGTTATTGGGGCATTTCCGGATGGTTGGCACCGACTCGGTAAGTTTTGGTGAAAATGTTTATTACAATACGAAACGATGGGAAGACTCTTCGTATTACGAAGATTTTTTATTTACGATGAGTATTTCATCGAATAAGGAAAATGAATTGGTGGTGACAAAACCTGATTTAGTTTCGTTAAAGGCATTTCCGAATCCTTTTCAGGATGTTTTAACGCTGGATATTGTGGATAAAGCAGGCGATTTAATCATTTATAGTTTAAGTGGAGAAGTTGTATACAGGGATCGCATTTCGGGTACACAAACAATCGACCTGCAACATCTGAACAAAGGTATTTACATACTTGTATTAAAAACAGAAGGACAAAACTACCTACAAAAGCTGGAAAAACGATAAAGCAGGTTTTTAATAATATACAGTTTTTGGAATATTTTTGAGAAAATATAATCTGACTTAACAGGGCAGTTTATTTTTTGGCAGGAATTAGCAGTACATTTAAATCGATGGTCGTTTTTCTGAAAAACTCATAAGGCGCAACATCATTTATTTCACAGGCTTTTTTTAGCGTTTGTTGCATCGAATTTACTTTATACCCAGCGTCTTTAATTCTCAATTCAAAGTCTTTTACATCGATTTTTAATAATACTGTTGAAATTTCTTCCAAAGTCATTTCTTCAGCATGTGCAACAGGAGGATAGTCAATGTTTTCCCCCCATGTGTCTGAAGCCCAGCTCCCAATTTGCATAATGCTTTGGAAAGGGGGAACATTAAACAATGTTCCAAATACAAAAGCAAGTATTAGTAAAGAAGAACTGATCAATTCTTTTTTCCTTCGCAATCCTTCTTTCGTTTTTCGAGTGAAATAAGAAAACAAAATTTTCCAGTTCATAGAAAAAACATGTGAAATGGCAAAGCCAAGAAATAAATATGAAAACAAAGTGTGCAAAGCTTGCCATTGAGCTAAGTCAATCCAAAGAAAATGCCAATCGGTCCAACGAAACACTCTACCGGGAGGCGCTATGTATAACAGCAAACCCGAAATGCCCATTATTAGACATGAAAAGAACATTCCGAAACTGATAAAACTTCGCCATTTGAATCCTTTTTGCTGCATGTTTCAATAATTTCTGTTAAAAATATAAAAATGATCAGTATTTGCTTAACAAAATCAACCTTTTCGGCATTATACTGTCTATATTC
>JAQIBQ010000139.1 GCA_027859005.1 Prolixibacteraceae bacterium
TCGAACATGATTCCTTCAATTTCTTCGGTTGATAAGGAAATGCGAGGGTCGGTAAGCAGTTTTGGGACTTCGATAAAACTATCTAAGGCAGTTTTAATATCAGTTGCTACCACACCAAATATCTTGTCTTTAAGGGCATTTAAAGCAATTAATTCTTCGGTTTGTTTTAGGATCTTTTTTTTACCTGATATTAATTCAATTTGAGTGTTAACTCGTGCTAATAATTCTTCTTTTTTAAAAGGTTTTGTCACATAGTCTGAACCTCCTAATTTAAACCCTCTCACAATATCATCTAAATCAACTTTGGCTGTCAGGAAAATTATTGGAATTGATTTAGTCGATTCTTGATTTTTTAAAATAGAACAAACTTCGAAGCCATCCATTCCTGGCATCATTATGTCTAAAATAATCAGGTCGGGTTGCAATTTTGGGGTAAGTTTAAGTGCTGAATTACCATCAATTGCCATGGCAACTTTGTATTTTTGTTCATGTAGTATATTACCTAAAACCTGTAGGTTTTTCTTGTTATCATCAACAATTAGAATGGTAGACATAGGTGGTTAGTGTTTTATATGATTTTTCATGATCTCAATTAAGTTTTCAAACTCTTTCACACTTGAGTCAATGAGTTCAACGTCAAAGGACTGAATGCTGTCGTGCAATTGAGATACGTATGCTTGAAGAATATTGCAATTGAATTGATTGCTTAATTCTTGAAGTTTGTTGCAGAATTCTTCGATTTCGAATATGATAAGATTCCCTGAAATTTCTTTCCAATTATCAACAAAATCGTTCTCAAGAAGTACTATTATTTCTGGAATTTCTTTTAAACATTCTTCATCAATTTCTGTATCATTAAACTTCGTTGATTTTTCAATTTCAATTTCATCACCTAAATTGTATTTTAAATGTTCTTTTAGTGTTTGTATTAGAGTTTTTTTACTAATAGGCTTTCCAACGTATCCATCAAATAAGGTATTGATAAGATCCATTTGATTTTGTAGAGCAGATGCAGTGAAAGCAATAATGGGAATGTGTTTAAGCTGATCGTTCTTCTTTATTATTTCTGTAGTACTTATACCACTTATACCATACATTCTTATGTCCATAAAAATGATGTCTGGTTTCTCAAACTCTAATAATTCAAGAGCCTTTTCACCACTGTTGGCTGATATAAATCGGAAGTTGGCAAAATCAAGCATGCTTTCAACTACTTGTATATTAAAATCAATATCGTCTACAACCATTATGGTTGCTGGCAAGAATTTGATTTCACGTTCCTGTATTTCATTGTTCTTCTCACTGGTATCGTTTACTTTGGCAATTTCAATTTTTTTGAAAGTAATTGTAAAAGTAGAACCTTTCCCTACACTGCTTTTCACAGCAATGGTACCATTCATTTTTTTTATTAATCGTTTGGTTATAGCCAAACCTAGGCCTGTGCCTTCAAACTGACGATTGCTTTGACCACTTTGCTGGGTAAAAGCATCGAAAATTAAATCGAGTTGGTTATTGGGTATACCAATACCGGTATCTTCAATTTCAATGATAAGTTGTACCGTATTTTTTGATTTTGTTGGAATTACTTTTGTTTCGATTCGAATGAATCCCTTATTAGTGAACTTAATAGCATTCCCAACTATATTGAATAAGATTTGATGAAACCTTACTTCGTCCATATAAATATATGGAGGCACATCGGGGTGAGTGATTACTTCGCAGGATAGGTTTTTGCTTTGAATTTTTGGACTAAAGATTTGCTCTATGTCATTTATTAGTGAATTGTAATTTATTGCTTCGTATTCTACTTCTAAGCGATCGGCTTCAATCTTAGATAAATCTAGAATGTCGTTTATTAGTGTTAAAAGAGTACGTCCGCTGCTTAAAATTGTTTTAATATGATCTTTTAATTTATCTTCACTTATTTTGTCCTTCAAAATTTCAGCAAAGCCAATAATTGCATTCATTGGAGTTCTGATTTCGTGTGAGACGTTGGCCAGAAATTCACTTTTTGCTTTGTTGGCTGATTCTGCTTCTTTTCGAGCAGTTAGGAGAATTCTTTCATTGTTTTTTTGTTCGGTAATATCCCAATTTGTTCCAATCATTCGAATTGATTTTCCCGTTTGATTGTGTTGTACAGTTGCTAGAGCGCGTATGTTGTGGATGCTTTCATCTGACCAGATAATTTGAAATTCGGTATCAAAATTTTTTATATCATCAATGGCCATTTCGATTTCTTTACCAACTCTTTCTGCATCGTCTGGATGAATGGCAGCTAACCATGAATCATAAAGAATTTCAATTGGATTACTTTTTAGACCATAAAGTTCATACATTTTATCATCCCAAATGAGTTTGTTCTCAATAATATCGTAATCCCAAACACCAACTCCTCCTGCAAATGTAGCCAATGCCAATCGTGTTGAAACACGTTTCAATTCTTCTTCGGCTTCTTTGCGTTCTGTAATATCGTGTGCAATACCCAGAAAACCTGTTATTTTGTTATTGATATCACGAATGGCAGATACAATTATATTTACATAAATGGCAGTATTATTCTTCCTTACATAGATCCAGGTTCTTTCTTCGAATTCTTGAATTTTTGCTTTGGCTGTGAATACATCAAAACCCTTAATGTTTTGTTTTAATTCTTTCGATAATTCTTCAGCTCGTTCTTCTATTTCAAATTTTAAATGAAAAAGTTCTGGTGTTTCTTTATTTACCAATTCTTCGGAAGTATATCCTAGCATTTTTTCTGCCCCACGACTAAATACTTTTATAATTCCGTTTAAATCAGTTGCAATAATCGCAGTATATTTTGCTGCATTTAATATGTCGGCTAATGATTTGTGGGCTTTTTGAATGGTGTCTTGTGCTTGTTTTCTTTCGGTAATATCATGTGTGACGCCTAAAAGTCCGTCAATATTGTGTTGTAAGTTGTAAAGTGGTACTTTTGAGACCAACAATGAACGTACTTGGCCTTCGAAATCGGTAAGAGTTCCTTCTTTATTTAGGATGGATTTTCCTGTTTTCAGAACAGAAATATCTTCTTCGTATGAACTTTTTGCTTGGCTAGTTGGATATACTTCTGCATCTGTTTTTCCAATTACTTCTTCTTCTGAACCTTTTCCTGAGAATTTTACATCGGTTGGGTTAGCAAGTATCTTTCTTCCTTCAATATCTTTTACATAAACCGCATCTGGAATAAGGTCAATAATAGTTCTGAAAAGTGCACGTTCTTTTTCAAGGGTTTCTTCGGTTTGTTTTCGTTTTGTTATATCTTCTTTTATTGCTAAGTAATTTACAGTTTCTCCTTGTTCGTTTATTACAGCAGAAATTGATGCGAATTCCCAATATAATTCTCCGTTTTTCTTTTTATTTAAGAATTCGCCCTTCCATTGTTTTCCTGACAGAATGTTGTCCCACATATCTTTATAGTAGCTATCGGGGTATTTGTCTGTTTTTAGAATTCTTGGATTTTTCCCTATGGCTTCTTGTTTCGAATATCCTGTTAATTCGCAAAATTTTGCATTTACATATTCTATGTTTCCATTCGTATCAGTAATTACAATTGATGCTGGATTCTGTTCTACTGCTAATGATAATTTTCTAATTTCTTTTTCAGCTTCTCGTTGATCTTCAATTAATTTAAGCAACGAATCGAGCATGTATTTCGAATCGCTGGTTAAAGTATCAGATTTATTAATTTTTGTTTGATAATTAGGAGTTATTGCATTGATAACTTCTTTTACTTTATTAATGGTCTCCTTCTGCATTTCTGCGTCTTGTTTGTGTTTTTGAAATGCTTCCCGGAGCTCCAGAGAACTTATTTCAATTGAATTTTGCAGCAAATATATATCATCGTCAAAATTCTTATAAGAATTACCAATATCTTCCAGAAAACTTTCCAGCTCTTTTGGTACATTCTCAATAGATCCAAAATGTCTTTTTATTTGACGCAGAAGGAGTTTGTTCATCTTATATTTCCTTAAAAAGTGTAATTGTCATGGTTTGATTGTGAAGTTCACAGTGTTGTTCAAAGGGCTTTATGGGACATATTTCGCCATAGGAATAGAAACCTGTTGTTGTAATATCTTGTCCAATAACTTCTTGAATTGCTTCGAGCTCTTCTTCAACGCGTTGTTTTAATACTAACTTTCGTCCAACACAGCTAATAAGTATTGCCAAATCGGCGGTAGATTGTTTTAGGCTTATTTTTGACATTTCGGCAGCATCGTTTGCTCCATCAATTAATCGATCGAAATTTGCTCTCATTAATCGAACATACTCTCCTTGGGGAATATCACCTGCAAACACCATGCTTCCATTATTTTCGTTAACAGATAAAATTGTACGTACTAATGAAGTTTCAGTATCTTTTAAGCGTAAGCTTAATGGGAATAATAATGCTGACGCTGGTAAATTTGCTGCATGTTCGCCTAAATAACGTTTGTATAATTCCAGTGCGGGTTGGCCATCTAATTCATAAAGTATATTGCCTTCTGACCTTGTAACCTCTCGATCTACACCAAAAGAGTCCCAACCTCCCATTGATCCGTAACCAACTTGAAGGTTTTCACCGTAAAAACCAATGGCAACTACCAGGTTTGTTTGGCCAATGTTGTTATGTACGATTAAAGTTTCAGAGAATTGATTTTGATCACCAGCCAATCCACCGGTTACTGAAACTTTGTTTTTAAGTTGGAGGTTTAAACCTTTTGAGAGTTCACTCCCGTTTATATTTAAGCCATCGGAAAGAACCATAATATGAGTTAAATCTTCAGTGTATAATTCTTTTGCCAATGATTCGCCAACTTGGAAACTATTTTCCATTGAGCTTATCTCTTTTTTCGCAATTTTAATTTTTGTTCGTTCAAAATATATTGCAGTGGAAATAATGTTGTCATCAAAAACTTCGGTATTGTATATTTCTCCTGATGTAGAACAACCTAGAATTGTTGCATTTGGATATTCATTTTTAATATGATCAATGGGTATTTGATTTTTAAGAAGATTTTTATTTCCAAATAGAAAAACTAATTGAGCCTTGTCGCTTATTTGTGCCTGTGATTTCTTCAACCATCCTTTTGATTCTGAATAAATACTTTGTTCAGTTTTCATCTAATATTATTTTAAATCTGCTTTTTATGTTTCTTTTCAATTGCATCGAATATATATTTAAATTCAAATAATGAAGTTTCAATTAACTCAACATCAAATGAATTAAGGCTTTCGCGCAAGTTCTGCGAATAATCGATAAACACTTTGCAATCGTATTCAGTACTTATTTTTTCAAGTTTATTAGCAAAATCTTCAATTTCGAAAATCACTAAATTGCCCGAAATGTTTTCCCATTCTTGAAGAAGTTCTTTACGAATTTTTTCTAATACAATTGGTGCAACATTTATGCAGTTTTCATCTTCTTTAAAGTCGTATTTGTGATCTTTCTCGTTTTCATTTTCAAGAGGTTTCCCAATTGAATACTTCAGGTGATCTTGAAGCGTTTGAGTAAGTGTTTTTTTAGTAATAGGTTTACGTAAAAATCCATCAAAAAGATTTTTTATTAAATCCAATTGATTTTGCATGGCAGAAGCTGTAAATGCAATTACTGGAGTGTTACTATTCATTTTATCTTTTATGATTTCCGTTGCACTTATTCCACTCATGCCAGGCATTCTTATATCCATAAAAATTATATCGGGTGTTTCTGTTTCGAGCATTTCTATGGCTGATTCTCCGCTGTAGGCTTCTAAAAAAGTGAACTGCTCATATTCGATCATGGTTTTCAATACTTTTATGTTGAAGTCGATATCATCAACGATCATTATTGTAGCAGGTTCAAAAATAATTTGTCGATCATTTAGATCATTTGATTTGTCGTTATTCGACTTTATTTCGGCTAGTTGTATGTCTTTAAAATCAACTCGGAAGATGGATCCTTTACCAACCTGGCTGGTGGCATTTATAGTTCCATTCATTTTTTGAATTAATTTTTTTGTAATGGTTAAACCGAGTCCTGTTCCTTCAAATTGTCGATTACTTTGGCCGCTTTGTTGAGTAAATGCCTCGAAAATTAATCCTACTTGATCTTTTGGAATACCAATTCCTGTGTCTTCTATTTCAATTATTAGATTTATTTTATCAGGATCAGAAGTTAATTCAAAGTTCGTTTCAAGTTTTATGTATCCTTTTTTTGTGAATTTTATAGCATTGCCCACCAGGTTAAATAAAATTTGATAAAATCGAACTTCATCCATAAAAATATAGGCTGGCAAATTGGGTGCTGTAATTATTTCAAATGAGAGTTGTTTTTTTTGGATTTTTGGTGCGAATACTTGTTCAATATCTTTTATTATGTCAATGTAGTTTATTGGTTCAAATTCAACTTCTAATTTTCCTGCTTCAATTTTTGATAAATCGAGAATATCATTAATCAATGAAAGCAAAGTTCTTCCACTGGTCAATATTGTTTTTAAGTAACCTTGATAAATTTTGTCTTCAACTTTATCTAAAAGAATTTCACTGAATCCAAGTATAGCATTCATTGGTGTTCTAATTTCATGCGAAACATTGGCTAAAAATTCACTTTTTGTTCGGTTTGCATTTTCAGCAATTTCCTTTGCTAATTTAAGTTGTTCTTCGTTTTCTTTAATGCTGGTAACATCTCGAACAATTGAAATAATCTCGTATTTATTCATTCGGATCATTCGAACTTCAAAGCTACTCGGTAGGTGTTCTCTTACACATTCGTATTCGAATTGAAAATGCCCATTACTTCTACATTCATTTAATGCTATTTCTAATTTTTGAGCAATGTCCTCGGGTAATATTTTATACAGGTCGGTATTTTCGTAATTCTTTTTCAGAAATGGAAACACCTCAATAGTTCCACCTTTGTGTGATGTAATCCAATTGTTATTGTCGATTATAAATATATAATCGGGAATGGAATCGATAATTGCACTGTTTTCTTGCTCACTTAGTTTTAAGTTTTTCTCAATTCGCCTTCTTTCAAATGCGTTTGAAACGATATTTGATATTGTTCTTAATAGTTCAATTTCAGATTTATCCCATTTTCTATCTGCTGAATTCTCATCGAAGCCTATAAAACCGTAAAATTGATTGGTTATAAAAAGGGGTAGAACTATTATTGAATGAATACCTTGTGGTTGAAGTATGTCTTTAATATCGTCAGGTAATTCGTTAATGTTCTCAGAATAAATTATTCGATCATTAATAAGTTTATCCTTCCAAGAAGGAATTAATACATAAGGAATATTTTGCAGGTCTTTTATTTGTTGATGAATTCCTTTATTACACCATTCAAAAGTGTTTGAGGTCTCCATATTATCCTTAGAGTTTTCAAAGATGTAAACCCTACTAACATTAATATGTTTACCAATCTTTTTTAAAATTAAGTTTACTCTTTCTGGGAAACTGTTTAAGGTATTGAGTTCTAATGCAACTTCTGAAATAATAACTTGTTGGTTGTAAAACTTCTCTAATTGTATGCTTTGACGTAAATTAATTTCTTCCGATTCTTTTTGTCTACTAATGTCACGAGCAACAATAACAACTTCAGTGAAGTTGCAGTTTTCCCCTTTTATTGTTTTAATTTTTCCAGCTAGTTTCTTGTATTTTTTTTCACAATTAAGGCATTTGCTGTCAATAAATTGAATGTTATTTCCAAGCCATTTTTCATCGCCTTGTTTGGTTAGTAATGGAAATTCTATGTAACTAATGCAATTTTGATATTTAAGCTGATCGGCAATAAAGTTATGAGCCATTTGCTTATACTCAGGTGCAATAAAATCGAAAATGTGTCTTCCAATTATTTCATCAATGGAATAGCCAAGCGTTTGAGTGGTAACTTTGTTTACAAAAGTGATTTTACCATCAAGTGTGGTTTTACAAATTAAATCGCTTATACTTTCTACTAACGATTGATAATGGGTTTCACTTGCACGTAATTCATCAGTTCGTTGTTGAATGATGACTTCTTTATTTTCATTCGCTTTTTGAAGCTGAAGATTTGATTGGTAGAGTTCAAGACTTTTTATTTCAAGGAGTTGTTCTGCTTCCTTTCTTGCATTTCTCTCCCTTTCAAATTTACGTTTTAAGAGTTCTATCTCTTTGCTCATTTTTTTATGGTTAAAGTGAACTGTACCTCGGTTTGATCTTCTTTTAATGGTAGATCTTCAATTGAAGCTTCTTCATTAAAATGCTTTAAGCAACCTACGATTAAGCCTTTAGCAAAGTCTGACATTGCACGTGTTGATTTATAAATCAGAACCATTTTGTTGTTGTTCATACTTGAAGTTACTAAAGTAGGAAGTTGAGCTTCAGGATATAGTTTCAGTACTTCAACATGAATTGTTCCTTCAACACTTGAAAGGAACTTGAATGCATTGTTCTGTCCTTCAAACATTTGCTTGTAAGCCTCTGCAAAAATACTAAAAGCATGTTCTCCAAATACTTCTAACAGTTTTGCAACTTCAATGTTCGAATGCTTACTTAAATTTGAAACAAGAGTAACTATTTCAGTATGAGGATAAGTTCCTACTGTCGTATAAGCTCCGTCGTTGGGGAGTTTAGATTCTTCAATAATAGTATCAACCATTTCATATCCAAACTTATCTTCAACCATTTCTAAAAGCACTTTGAATATTATCCCTTTCATCTTTTTAAGTTATATATTTTCTTCAATTTATTGAAAATATAAGAAAAATCAATACCAAATTGTTTTTAGTATTTGAACCTATTTCAATAAACTAGAAAAGTGTTCTTTTTTACAATGTAAGAAGATTGGATTAAACGTAATTAAAGAGACTCAAATAGATTGTATAGGTCTTGAATTCAAATATAAATTAAAAACTCCACCAATAGCGATAAACATAGGAGTTATTGGTCATTGAAATAAAGTCAATTTTTTAAACGATATCTTTATTTTTACTAATTACTATTTTACTTAATGACTCATGGTCAAAAGGACATTGTCATAAAGTTGCAGTCCTATACCAAGTTAACTAAAATACTTAGTTTGGGCTCACGTTATTTAATGATTTCAAAAATAGATTTGAGTGCGTTTATTTGAAAAACTCTGTTCCTCGTTTGTAACATATGCAAACTAATCTGTACTTATCGATTAAACCTTTGTAAGGCATTCGAATCTATTACTCTGATTACCAAATTTTTTTAACGTGAACATTTCTATCCAAGATCTTACCAAAATTTATGGCAATGGCCATAAAGCATTAAAATCTGTAAACCTCGAAATTGAAAATGGAATGTTTGGTTTATTGGGCGCAAACGGTGCAGGTAAATCTACTTTAATGCGAATTTTGGTTTCGCTTATGAAACCTAGTTCAGGTAAAGTATTGGTGAATGGAAAAGAATTAATTAAAAATCGAAAAGATATTCGTGCCATTACAGGCTACTTGCCGCAAGATTTTAGTGCATTTCCAAAACTTAAGGCTTGGGAGTTTCTCGATTATTCTGCCCGGCTTGGTGGAGTGAAAGATAAACGTAAGCGCCGAGATGCAATTGATGAAATGTTGGAAGAGGTTGGCTTATTCGAAGTTCGAGAGCGATTCGCAAACAAACTTTCTGGGGGGATGAAAAGGCGTTTAGGAATTGCCCAGGCCTTAATAGGTGAACCTCAAATTATTATTGTTGACGAACCAACAACCGGCCTCGACCCCGATGAACGTATACGATTCAGAAATTTACTTACCAAAATAAGCAGCAACGATGTGGTAATTATTTTAAGTACTCACATAGTTGGAGACATATCGAGTACCTGCAACCAAATGGCATTGCTGAAAAGTGGAAAGGTTGTATACAATGGTTCGCCCGAGGCGCTAATTAATAAGGCAGATGGAAAGGTTTGGCGAATACATGCCAGCCACGAACAGTTCGACGAAGTGAATGTGAATTTCAATGTAATATCTACCATTCCATCGGTTGGTGGTTGGGAACTCGATGTGGTTGCCGATAGGGTAAATGGATACAATGCCGAACAACTTGCTCCAAACTTGGAACATGCATATGTCTATTACATGGAACACCAAACCGAAAAAATATTTTGAGAATGAAAAAACCTACAAGAAAAATAGATCTGCGTAATCCGACTAATCCGTGAGAAAATCGACTTTTAAATATTTTTTTGAATTGTAAGATTATAAATTAATCTAAAAAAAGAATGATATCATTTTACAACATATTCGCCATTGCTAAGTACGAACGTCGAATTCTATTACGAAGTTGGTTCTTCCGTATTTTTGCCATTCTTTCATTACTTATAATTGGCATTTACAGTGGTGCTACTTTGTTCGATAAGAATCCTTTTACATGGATGTTTAGGAGCTTGCCATCGGCATTAATTTATTCAAACATGTTCTTGCTGAATATTTTCCAATCGGTAATTGCTGTTTTTTTAGCTACAGATTTTCTGAAACGCGACAAAAAGTTGAATACTTCTGAAGTATTGTTTATTCGCCCCATGACCAATTTGGAATATATTTTCGGGAAAACATTGGGTTTAATTTCTGTATTCCTAATCCTTAATTTATTGGTTGTACTGCTTACTTCAATTTTCTTGCTAATATCAAATCAGGTTGTATTTCAAATCACGCCTATTTTATTGTACTTGTTTCTGGTTAGTGTTCCAACATTGGTTTTTATTATTGGCATTTCGTATGCAATAATGATTATCATAAAGAATCAGCCGGTAGCCTTCATTTTGCTATTAGGATACATTGCATTGGTGCTTTTTTACCTGGGCGATAAAGTCGGTTTTTTATTCGATTACATGGTGTTTGTTAAACCACTACCGTATTCCGATATCAT
Organism: Prolixibacteraceae bacterium; assembly: GCA_027859005.1. Lineage (GTDB taxonomy): Bacteria > Bacteroidota > Bacteroidia > Bacteroidales > Prolixibacteraceae > Roseimarinus. The sequence goes on from JAQIBQ010000139.1 coordinate 10,849, forward strand.
TGGTTTTAGTAATTTGAGCGATGTGCTTTTCCATCGGCTTAGTTATCTCATTCTTGGTGCTAGTTTCATTTTCTTTACGGCATGGCGACTTAACCGGTTAGCACATTCTCGTTTTTCAAACTGGAATTTGGCCATTGTTAGTTTAGTCTTATTATTAATCGCTTCTTACGGATTTTACCATCAGTATCAAAGTCTCGAAATCCGAAAGGAAAAACGAATAGAATACGCGAGTATTGCTTCAAATAATTTTGATTATCTGGTTCCAGAAATGAAGAAAGCATCGATTGTTTTTGAGTATGGAAACGAAATAAAGGCTCAATCAACTATGTTTCTTGAAAACAATACCGGTAGTTCTATCGACACGCTACTTTTTAGTATCAATCCTGGCTTGAAGGTGATAAGGGTGATGAATAATGATTCGGAATTAGCTTTTAAACAAAACTTGTTGGTAGTAAAAGTTCCATTGTCAAAAACAATGAATGATAACGATGAACTTTCAATTCTTATCGAATACGAAGGAGTACCCGATTTCGATGTCGCTTATTTAGACAATGAAGACGAAGATGTATTCGACTTTGTACGGTTAATGTCCTTAAGAATAGATCAACAATATGGCTTTTATAACAAGAATTTTGTATTGCTTACGAAAGAAAATTTGTGGTATCCAGTACCAGGAATTGCTTATGATCCTTCTCGTCCGGCAATTTTTAGGCAGCAATTTACAAACTTCGATTTAACGGTTCACACAAAGCCCGATATGCTTCCAATTTCACAAGGAATCTCATCAACAAGCGATAGTATCAATTATCATTTCAAAACACGCGATCCTTTGTCTCAGCTTTCATTAACCATAGGGAATTATGAAACAAAAAATGTTGAAGTTGAGGGAATTGATGTACAGTTGGCTTATATCAAAGACCACGATTTTTTTACCGAACATTTAGATGAATTAAAGGATACTATCGACGATTTAGTGCTTGAATTTCTTGATGATTTTGAACGTCCATTAGGTTTGTATTATCCCTATCAAGTTTTTTCTTTGGTTGAAGTGCCTGCACAATTTAATTCACAAGCACATTCATGGACTGCCTCGTTGGCACAGAGCCAGCCACAAATGATTTATTTGCCCGAATGGGGGTTCAATGTACGTCAGCTCGATTTCAAATCGAATTCCAGAAGAATCAAAAAAAATAGTGAACGAAACAAAGAAGGTCTAACTGAAAAAGAAATACAAGCCAAAGTATTTACCAATTTCATGAAAGGTTTATTTGCCGAAAACAATGCAGATATGCGTTTCGATCCAACTGCTGGAAGTCAATCAAATCCCTATAGTATTTTCCCCAATTATTTTTACTACGTAAATTATATTACCTCCGAAGAGTGCCCGGTATTAAATTACGCATTCGAAAGCTACTTAATGAAGGGGGAAGACGACCCTAGACAGATGTTTATGTCGAGAATGACAGGTATTAATGATGGCGAAAAAGCGAACCTATTATTAAAAGATAAAAGCTTAGAACAAATTATTGCCGAAGAAGATGATCAAGAGGCTGTAAATAGGGTGTTAAAAGCAAAAGGTTCGTACTTGCTTACTTGGATGGAAAAACAAATTGACAACGACGATTTTCAGCAATACCTATTCGATTATTTATACAACAATAGTTACAAGGAAATAAAATACACAGAAATGGCTAAATCCTTTTCGAATGAATTTAACTTCGAAATGGGAAGCTTTATTTCCGATTGGTACACTCAAACTGGAG
>JAQIBQ010000144.1 GCA_027859005.1 Prolixibacteraceae bacterium
GCTTTATTACATTCGATTTTCGGCTTCAAATTTAAATAGCCCGAGTATTGTTGAAACACTTGCAGATGGAACTGAGAACTTTGTTAGCTATTATGCAATAAATTACATTTTAACCGGGGCATACAATATTGAATTGCCTGATCCGTTATTTGATTTGCAAACGTCGTTCTTACTTCAAAGTGATTTAGCAGCTTATTCACTTGATGTTAACGGTACAATATTTTTTAAAAGCAAGTATTGGGGAGGAATTGGACTAAGAACAACGCCCCAGAACATTAGTGCTTTTACAGTTTTAGGAGGAATTGAACTTATGAATGGGTTAAACCTTGGATATGCTTTAGATATCAATACAAATGCAATGTTTCCTAGTGGAGGAACATCGCATGAAGTAATGGTAACTTACTCATTTAATCTAGATACAAAACGAGACCAAAAATACAAGAGTGTTAGGTACTTATAGGATTTGAACATTATTGATATGAAAAATTATAAATTAATTATTTGGCTATTGGCTATCATTATGATGGCAAGTTGCAGTCAACAATCAGGAGAAAGTGGTGAACTTGTGGGTTCTTCGCAATCGAGTGGTAGTTGGTTCGAGCCTGTTCCATTTGGTATGCAATTTATCAGAAGAGGTTCGATCAGAATTGGACCAAGCGACGAAGATCCTACTGGTGCTATTCAGCCAACCAGAACGATTTCTGTTGATGCATTCTGGATGGATGATACTGAAATAACAAATAACGAGTATCGCAAATATGTTAGTTGGGTTCGCGATTCAATTGCTAGAAACCTATTGTACAACAGTTCAAATCCTAATGCACAGTATTATGGTAATATCGATATAGATGGGAACTATATTGGTTTGAATTGGGCTGAACCAATTGACTGGACAGATACGCTCAGCTTGGAACCAATGTACATTCCAGTAAACGAACGGTTTTTTGGAAAACGTGAAATTGATGCAAGAAAATTATTCTTTTCCTATTCATGGATCGATTATCAAAAAGCCGCACAAAGATCTAACAGCTACAATTACGAAACCCAAAGCTATGGAGGAGGAATAACTGATCGTTCTGATTTTATTGTAACCAATAGCATTAATGTACATCCTGATACTTTATGTTGGATTCGTGACTTTACATATTCATACAATGAACCTTGGACAAGTAAATATTTTTGGCATCCTGGTTTCGATGAATATCCTTTAGTTGGTGTTTCATGGGAGCAAGCAAATTCATTTTGTCATTGGAGAACAAAAATGCAAAACGAGTTTTTCTCTAAAGTAGGAGATGCTACAGTACAAGATTACAGACTTCCAACTGAATTTGAGTGGGAATATGCTGCACGTGGAGGTCTTCAAAACTCTATGTATCCTTGGGGAGGCTATTATTCTCGTAATCAATTGGGAAATTTTATGGCCAACTTTAAACCAATGCGCGGAAATTATATCGAAGATGGAGGTTTAGCAACCATGAAAGTTGCGGAATATCCACCGAATGACTATGGCTTATTCGATATGGCCGGAAATGTTGCTGAGTGGACTAGTACTGCTTACGATGAACTTGCAATGGCTCAAATAAGTGAATTGAATCCTGACTTTAAATATAATGCCAAAGACAATGATCCTCCTGCTTTGAAGCGAAAAGTAATTCGTGGAGGTTCATGGAAAGATATCAGCTTATATTTACAAGTTTCTTCTCGTACTTTTGAGTATCAGGACTCAACAACGTCATTCATCGGATTTAGATGTGTACGTTCTTCATTTGGAAATGATTATTAATAGGAAAAAATAAGAATATGAGTATTGGTGATTTTTTGCATTCGAACCGTTGGAAACTCATGCAAAACTATATTTATAGTTGGGGAGCTTCAGTAGTATTGATTGGTGCTTTGTTCAAACTTGAACATTTACCAGGGGCAAGTGTATTTTTGGGAGTAGGCTTATCAATTGAGGCAATCATATTCTTTGTTTCAGCTTTTGAACCTTTAATGGATTTACCCGACTGGAAAGCTGTGTATCCTCAGCTTCGCACTGGAGATGAACATAAAAGAGATCTTGATCGGTATGTGAAAATTGACGAAAAATACGATAGCACTTCTAGCGGAGGTGGTGGCGGAATTGGTATTAGTGGTTTGCCCGAAGACCAATTGAAAAGCCTTAAAGATAATTTTGATAAATTATCGAACGCTGCTAAAGGAATTTCTGATATTACATTAGCTACAACAGCAACTCAAAGTTTTGTTAAGAATTTGAACGAAGCTTCTTTGTCTATAGGAACTGTTGTTGATGCAAATAAAAAAGTATCTGCTGTAATGGACGAAAGTGTTGCTGAAGTTGCGAGTTCGTATAAATTAGCTGCCGAGAAAATGAAATCGTCAGCAGAGAATTCAGCCACAGGTATTAATTCTTCACTTTCAGAGTTATCTAAAGCTGTTTCGAACACGTCAAATGAGTTGAAAGGCTCAACTGATAAAATTACTTCTGGGGTTGAAAAGACTGTAACTGACTTATCCAATACCTATACTTCAACTGCAAATGAATTAAAATCGTCTGCAATTAAAGTATCTAAAGAAATGGAAATCACGAGCGTTGATTTTGGTAAGCAATTGAAATCATCAACTACGGAACTTAATACTACATATAAGGAGATGACTAATTCAATGTCAAATGGTTTTAAAGGGCTCGAAAAAAGTTCTGGAAAATACGTAGCAAATCTTGACAAACTGAATAAAAACCTTAGCGCCATTAATACTGCTTATGAATTGCATTTGAAAGGCACCAATAAAGTTGAATCAATGGTAAATGAGTATTCTAAAGGTGTTGGCGAAATAGGTAAATTATTGAATAATTCTGTTGAAGAAACAAAAAAATTCAACCAAAACACCAAAGAAATTAATGAAAATATCCAAGCCTTGAATAACATTTATGGTAAGATGCTTGGTGCTTTAAACGGTAAAAAGTAAATCAGGATTTAGAGTATGGGAGCGAAAAACTGTCCAGAAAGCGCTAGGCAAAAAATGATCAACATGATGTACTTAGTGTTGACTGCAATGCTTGCATTAAATGTAGCTGCAGAAACACTAGATGCATTCAGAATTGTTGATAAAAGCCTGATGAAAACCTATCTTAGTTTTTCAGACAAAAATGAGAGCTTAATAGCCGATTTCAGAAGTGCTTACGACATTAATCAAGATAAAGTTGAAAAATGGCTCGAATTAGCTAACAGCGTGCATGCACAGAGTGATTCACTTGTTCGTTATATAATTGATACCAAAGAAGTGCTTTCAATTAAAGCCGGTGCCCATTTAAAAGAAATCGATGAAGAAGTTGATGAAGGCTTTGCCTATATCAAATTGAATAATGGAGATACTATTGTAATCGAGAGTCAGGACGATCTTAATGCTACACCTGAAATTATGCTGACTAAAGGCAGAGGTAAAGAACTACAACAATTTCTAATACAATATAAATTAGAATTAAAAGATTTAGTAAAAGATTACCCAAGTATAATTGAAAACTTAAATTCTTCGTTAGATGTTGAGGATCCCGATCGAAGTGAAATAAAGATAGGTGATGAAAATTACCGTACTTGGGCTGAGCAAAATTTCTTACATACACCAGTAATTGCAAGTATTACACTTTTATCGAAGTTGCAAATCGATGTTCGAAATGCTGAATCGGCTGTTTTACGTCACTTGTTCAATCAAATTGATGCTTCATCGTTTAAGTTTACAGGGTTAAAAGCAACTGTAATTCCCGATGCCAGTTATATTTTTCAGGGTCAGGAGTACAAGGCTCATATTTTTCTATCTGCCGAAGATTCAACTCAACAACTGGAAGTTTTTGTAAATGGAAGCGATAAACCATTGCCTTTAGATGGAAATGAAGCAATCTATTCATTTACACCCGATAAGCCTGGTGTATTTACGTACAAAGGTGAAATTAAATACAGAAATCCGGATGGTGATGGTTTTAGTTTTAAAAGTTTTGAAAGAGAATTTCAAGTAGCTAAGCCTAATGCAACTGTTTCTGCAACAAAAATGAATGTGTTGTTTAAAAACTTGCAGAACCCAATTAGTATCTCAGTGCCGGGTGTTTCAAGCGATAAAATTCAACCTGTATGCACAAATGGAAATATGTATGCCGATGGAGAGAATTGGATGATTGAACCTGAAGAACTTGATCCTACAGGTGCAAACACAAAAATTATTGTGTTTGCTGAAATCGATGGTGAAAAACGACAAATGTACGAAACGGCCTACCGTGTAATGAAAGTACCAGACCCGAAAGCTCAAGTTAATGGAATAGCTTCGGGAGCTATAGCTCGAGAAGTATTACGCCTACAATCGATGGTATCTGCAAAGTTGGAAGGTTTCTATTTCGATTTAAGATTTGAGGTAACAAGTTTCGATATGTCAATACCCACTTCTGGAGGATATACTACAACTTTACATTCTGATTCATATAGTTTTACAGACGACCAGAAGAGGTTGTTAAATGGCCTTGTTGCTGGTAATAAAGTATTTATTGAAAATATTAATGCAAAAATAACAGGTGATGAAGATGATGTTGACCGTCAGTTATCACCAATAATTTTAACCGTACAATAAGAAAATGCAAAAACCTTTTGGTATGAAAGCAATAATAAAAATAGCATTACTACTCTTGGTTCCTTTTTTAGGATTTTCGCAAGAGGGTGTAAGGTTCACCGATAAATTCGGACCTTTTCACGATACCTATCAGCAAGAGAATGATTTTTCAAATCGTGATTTTGTGCCTTACCCATATGTGAGAGAGGCTGATGTAATGTGGTCAAAAATTACTTGGGAAATTATTGATTTGCGTGAAAAAGCAAATCTTCCTTTGTACTATCCAACGGATACGCTTCATCGCCGTAAAAGTTTGATAAATGCTATTCTTGGAGGTATTGAAAACAATCAATTCAATGCATTTAAAACACCATTGCAAAACAACGCTTTTGAATTCGATCCAAACAATATTTTTCTTAGTGTTCAAGAAATTAAGGATATTGCAAAAAGAGAGGATTTAATTCAAGTTGAAATTCGTCCGGGGGTTTCTCGTGATTCATTGGTAACAATCAGATGGAGACCAGAGGAAATCAAACAAATATTGCTTAAAGAAGTTTGGTATTTCAACAGTAAGGATTCAAAATTACATTGTGAAATTATTGGTATTTGTCCAATTCGTGAGTATAATGTAAATGGTTTAACCCGTAGACAACGTCTTTTCTGGATTTATTACCCCGATACGCGTAGTTATTTCGCAAAAACTCCTGTTTATAACACAACGAACGATAAATCTCTTTATTCGTACGACGACTTATTCGTTTATCGCTATTTCAACTCTTATTTTGTTCAAGAAGCTAACGTTTATAACGATCGATTAATTACTGATTATGTAACTGGCCGTGAAGCTCAATTAGAATCTGAACGAATTAAAAAGGAAATATTTGATTTCGAACAAGATTTGTGGGAAAATTAATTTGAATATTGATATATAAGATTTAAAAAGCCTTATGGATTTTACCATAAGGCTTTTCATTGCTAAGCAATAGAAGAACACCTTTCACGTTAATCAAGAAATCAATTATTGGTGTCAAAAATCATTCGTACATATTATCCTTTTTTAATTCTTGCTTTGGTTTTTCTAACCTCCTGCAAGAGTGATATCGTATTGCATGATTTGAAAGGAAAAGCCAAAGCTCCTTGGTTTGAACCGATACCTTATGGAATGACTTATGTGAAGCAAGGTACATTTCAATTAGGAGGCAGTGATCAACTCATTGATCAACCTTTAACTCCCATTAGAAATGTTTCGGTTAAATCATTCTGGATGGACGATACCGAAATAACAAATAATGAATACAGGCAGTTCATAAAATGGACCACTGATTCGGTTGCCGCTTTTTTAACTTTTAAGGCCGATATCGATTACTATAAGGCAGTTGATAACAGTGATAATATTATCGATCCTCCATCGGTTGATAGAACAAAAGTTCATGAGATATGGAAGGATGATAAGCAAGAAATACGAGAGGCTATTCTACCAATTTATTATCAAGGCAAAGAACGAATTAATAACTGTAATGAGATAGATTACCGCAAGGTGAATTATCGATATGCTTTTATCGATTATCAAAAGGCCGCTCGACGGTCAAATAGTTACAACTATGAAACTCAAAGTTACAATGGAGGGATTATTAATCGTCAAGACTTTATTGTATCCAAAGAAGTAAATGTTTACCCCGACACTTTGGTGTGGATAAGAGATTTTACTTATTCTTACAACGAACCTTGGACTATAAAATACTTTAATCACGAAGCTTTTAAAGAGTATCCTGTTGTTGGTGTAACCTGGGAGCAAGCAAATGCTTTTTGCCACTGGAGAACTGAACATAAAAAGAAATTTTTAGCTACTCATGGTATTCTTCCAATTCATTCGTACCGATTGCCTACCGAGGCTGAATGGGAATACGCTGCAAGAGGCGGTAGGTTGAATAGTAAATATCCTTGGGGAAACTACTATACTACCACCGAAAAAGGTTGCTACGTGGCTAATTTCAAGCCAAAACGCGGAAATTATGTTGCCGATAGTCGTTATTCAACCAAAACAATGAAAGTTGGAAGTTTTGACCCCAATGGTTACGGATTGTTCGACATGGCTGGAAACGTTGCCGAATGGACAAGTACTGCGTACGATATTGCGGGCTATGAAATGATTAATGATTTAAATCCAGAATATACGTATAATGCGAAATCGAATGATCCGCCTGCCATGAAACGAAAAGTTGTACGTGGAGGATCTTGGAAAGATGTGGCTCACTTTATTCAAGTGTCTACTCGCGATTATGAATACCAAGATACAGCAACAAGCTTTATTGGATTTAGATGTATAATGAATGCTATTGAAGACGAAAGAAAATCCTACGAATAAATTTAATTTAATCCGGTTCTTTTAAGCAATGCATCAATTGTTGCTTCTTTTCCTCTGAAATTTTTATAGAGTATTTGTGGCTGAACAGTTCCTCCTTTTTCAAGAATTTCTTTTCTAAATTTCAATGCGATTTCTTTGTTGAAAATGCCTTCTTTGCTAAATACAGAAAATGCATCTGCATCGAGAACTTCGGCCCACTTATAGCCATAATATCCTACGGCATAACCTCCAGCAAAAATATGACTAAACGAAGTACTGATAGAACTTCCTTCGAGGATTGGTAAATGTGATGTGGCTTTGGTATTTTCGTTCTCGAATACTATGATATTGCTTTTAAAGGACGATTGAATGGAGTGCCAAGCCATATCAAGCATTCCAAACGTTAGTTGACGTTCCGACTGGTAACCAGCTTGGAAATTCTGAGCATCAATTAATTTTTGGATTAATTCTTTTGGAATTGCTTCTCCGGTCTTATAGTGAGTCGCAAAAGTTTGTACCCAATCAATTTCAGTAAGCCAGTTTTCCATAATTTGCGAAGGAAGCTCCACGAAATCGCGGTAAACATTTGTGCCCGACATCGACGGGAATATTGTATTGGCAAACATACCATGCAATGCATGTCCGAATTCATGTAAGAATGTATTCACCTCTGAAAAGGTTAACAAAGACGGTTTGTTATCGGTTGGTTTAGTGAAATTGCAGCATATTGAAATATGAGGTCGAATCATATTCTTGTTAATATTCGATTGTGAAAGGAATTCAGTCATCCATGCTCCTCCTTGTTTGCTTTCTCTTGGATGAAAGTCGGCATACAGTAATGATAAAAACTTGCCTTCTTCATCCAGTACTTCGTAGGTTTTCACATCATGGTGATAAACTTGAATTGAATCGATTTCCTTAAAGGTTATTCCATACAATTTTGTTGCTAATTCAAATACACCTTTAATAACACTTCTAAGTTGGAAATAGGGTTTCACCATATCCTCATCGAAGCCAAATTTTTTGGTTTTCAATTTCTCTGAATAAAAGCTTAAATCCCAGGGCATTATTTTTTCATTGAAATTTAGTTTTTTGGCAAATTCGCTTAATTCTTCCATCT
>JAQIBQ010000327.1 GCA_027859005.1 Prolixibacteraceae bacterium
CGGGTTAGGAAACCCGGCCTCCGTTTAGGCGCAATGCGTAGGTGCCGGGCGCTAAAAGGAAAACGCTTTTCTAAAGGGTTTAAGGTTGTTGAAATTGGATTATAAATCCAATGTTAGAGGGGCGCGGATTTTAGGTGTAATCGTTCACCAGCTGGGTATATACGAAGGGATCTCTCCTCCTTACAGTCGTCGAGATTACACGTTGGACGATATATTCATTCATGTTCGATTTATAGGTATTGATTGAAGAGATTCTCCAGCTTTGTTGGCCGGGTTTGATTTCCATTCTTACATTCTCACATTTTCTCATTTCTCACTTTCTCGCCCTCTCACTTTCTCGTCTTCTCATTTTCCCAGTGCTCGTTGTTGTTATCCTGTTACTTTAATATTTCGGGACGTATTGGAAGGTCTTTGAATAGGGTATAAGCCAAATTACTTTCTTAACTCCCACTCGTTTGCAACGAATGGTTTCTAATATGTAGTTTGTAACGACTATTTGTTTGTGTGGTTACAAGTAAAATAAATAAAATTTGATGTTTTTATTTTTTAATTAGACTTGTATAATGTTGTTGCTTTATACTCGTCAAAGACGAGAAATTTAAAGCCGCCTCGTTGCAAACGAGGGGCAGTTGGGGATGAACGTGGTCTTTATGTCCCCCAATTTGTATTGGTGTGCATTCTAATCCAGCACATATTCCGCCGAGGTATTGAAATAGTCTTTCCTGTACATCTAGGGGATAAGAAATTTGCGATTTTTAGTGCTAAATGTGAGATGCACATAGACTTTTGATAACGATTATGGCATAAATCATTTTTTTGATGTATAATCTTTTGCCCATACAGGGCTTTCTTCTCACTTCCGATTTTATTTTCATAGGGCGTTGCCTCCCGATAGCTCGGGACTAAATCTATCGCCCACGTTGGGGCTTTTTTTATATAGCATGCTTGTTCCTATGATATGTTTTTTTGTAACAAACTGAATCATTATTAGTGATACAGCAGATAAAGGAATAAGAACAACCTAATTGGCATCAATATTATTTTCTTAAGTTAACGGGCATGGATAGCTAGTCGATGCTCCACCTCAATCTCAACCTCAACCTCAACCTCAACCTCAACCTCAACCTCAACCTTTACCCTTCTGCAATATACCACCGATATATTTTTTCAATACCTTCATCAATTTCAATTTTGTGGTGCCAACCGAGTGCATGTATTTTGGAAGGATCGGTGAGTTTCTTCATCGTGCCATCGGGTTTGGAGGTATTGAACTGGAGTTCTCCTTTGAATCCAATCTTTTCTTTAATCAATTGAGCGACTTGACTAATGCTTACTTCTTTCCCAGTGCCAATATTGATGTGGGTATTTCGTATTTCGTTTGAATGCGAATTATCGCTAATTGAATGCGAATTTTTACGAATGACATCTTTGAAGATTACATGTTCTATTACAAATACACAGGCCTCGGCCATTTCTTCACTCCAAAGAAATTCACGCATGGGTTTGCCTGAGCCCCAGATTTCTACAGAGACTGAGAGAGAGGGAGACTCAGAGCGCTGAGAGGGTGAGATACCATATTTGGAGAGTTTATCTAGGATTGTTTCTTTGGGTTCTGTTCCCTCAATTCCTTCGATAGGTCGTTTGTTGAGATCCTTTCGGATAGCATCCCAATTGTTATTTTCCAAACATTTGCCCAAATGAATTTTACGGATTAATGCTGGCAGTACGTGAGACGTTTCTAAATTGAAATTGTCGTTGGGCCCGTATAAATTGGTGGGCATCACGCTCAAAAAGTTGGTGCCGTATTGCAGGTTGTAACTTTCACACATTTTGATGCCGGCTATTTTTGCAATGGCATAGGGCTCGTTGGTGTATTCCAAAGGAGAGGTTAACAAACAATCTTCGGGCATGGGTTGGGGTGCTTCGGCAGGGTAGATGCAGGTTGAACCTAAAAAGAGTAGTTTTTTCACCCCGTGTAAATAGGCATGGTGAATCACATTGTTCTGAATCATCAGGTTCTCGAAAATGAATTGACCTCGTTAGGTGCTGTTGGCTACAATTCCTCCTACTTTCGCAGCTGCTAGAATTATGTATTCTGGTTTTTCGGTTTCAAAATATTGATTAACTGCCACCGGATCCATTAAGTTTAATTCCTCAATAGTTTTGCCAATTAAATTGCTGTACCCTTTATTTTGTAGCGTTTTCCAAAGGGCAGAACCCACTAGGCCAAGGTGACCTGCGACGTATATTTTAGATGTTTTGTTCATAAAATGCGAATTTAAAACGAATTATTGCGAATTAGCATGATGGGTTAATTATTCTTTTGTACTCAAGTGAGGTTTTACCAAAGTTTATAAGAATTCCTAATTTCAGCTTAGTTGCTTTTAAATAGTTTCGAAGTTGAAGGAATTGTGCTTTAGAAAAGTCATTTACTACTTTTAGTTCCAGAATAATCTGATTGTAACAAATAAAATCAGCGATGTAATATTTATTTAAGGTTTGACCATCAAAAATGATTGATAATTTTTTTTGCCGCTCGAAAGGAATTCTTCTTTTGGTAAGTTCTCTTTCTAAAGCTTCTTGATAGACTGCTTCAAGGAATCCTGATCCCAATTCAGCATGAACTTTCATTGAGGCTCCAATAATGGAATAGCTTTCCTCTTTAAATAGTATTTCAGCCATCACTTCGTATTAATTCGATTAATAATTCGATTAAATTAGTTTAATTTATTCGAAGTAATTCATAATCTCATAGCCGCCTTCTTTCAAGTAGCTCTCTTTTTTCATCAAATTTACATCACTTTGCATCATGTCGGCAACTAAACCAGCTAGGTCGTATTTTGGTTTCCAACCCAGTACAGTATTTGATTTTGTTGGGTCACCAATCAAAAGATCCACTTCAGTTGGACGGAAGTAACGTGGATCAACGCCAATTAAGGTTGAGGTTGAGGTTGAGGTTGAGGTTGAGCCCTGATAGCTATCGGGGGTGGCTAAGAGGCGCTCTTTGAGAGCAGGTAAATATTTTTCTCCTACTTGTTCGGTAAATCGTTTTTCATCAATGGATGTGAGGTTACCAACTTCATCCACTCCTTCGCCAGTGAAAGTGATTTCAAGTCCGATTTCTGCAGCGGCCAGTTTAATAAAGTCACGGATGGTGGTCGTAATACCGGTTGCAATAACATAATCACTTGGTTTATCCTGCTGGAGGATAAGGTACATGGCACGGATGTAATCTTTGGCATGACCCCAGTCGCGTTTACTGTTAAGGTTGCCCATGTAAACCGATTCTTGAAGTCCCATGGCAATTTTAGATAGTGCACGAGTAACTTTACGGGTCACAAAGGTTTCGCCGCGTTGTGGGCTTTCGTGGTTAAACAAAATTCCGTTGCTGGCGTGCATGTTATAGGCCTCACGGTAGTTTACGGTAATCCAGTAGGCATACATTTTTGCCACGGCATAGGGGGAACGAGGGTAGAAGGGAGTTTTCTCACTTTGAGGAACCTCTTGAACCATGCCATAGAGTTCAGACGTTGAAGCCTGGTAAATGCGGGTTTTTTCGGTTAAGCCAAGAAGGCGTACGGCCTCAAGTATCCTTAAGGTTCCCATTCCATCAACATTTGCAACGTATTCTGGTGTATGGAAACTAACGGCAATATGACTCATGGCCGCCAGGTTGTAGATTTCATTGGGTTGCACTTCCTGAATAATTTTGGTCAGGTTCATGCTATCGGTTAAATCGCCGTAATGGAGAATTAGCTTTTGATTTTCCACATGAGGGTCTTGGTACAAATGATCTATTCTGTCTGTATTAAATGAAGAAGAACGACGTTTAATTCCGTGGACGGTATATCCCTTTTTTAGCAGATACTCGGCGAGGTAGCCACCGTCTTGACCTGTGATACCGGTAATAAGTGCAATTTTTGACATAGTATATAGTTTTATTAATTTCTTTTATAAGTTGAATCGCAAAGTTAGTATGAATATGAGTAACAAAGAAACAAAGAAAAAGAGTAACAAAATAATTAGAGAATAAATAACAGATCCTTCACTCCGTTGCACTCCATTCAGGATGACATGTCCTAGTCCATCCTAGTTACCAATGACACCCTGTGCTTCCGCTACCGTGCGAATTGAATTGGAGCGCAGCGAAATTGGAACGAAGTGTAAATCGGCGGAGCCAAAATCGACGTAGTCAATCTTTTCGCATGGTTTGTGAGAATAAAAGTCGTTGTAAACGACATGCAGCTAACTCCTCGTTGCAAACGAGGAGTAGTGGGGAGTTTAAGGTTGTTGAAATTGGATTATAAATCCGATGTTAGAGGGGCGCGGATTTTAGGTGTAATCGTTCACCAGCTGGGTATATACGAAGGGATCTCTCCTCCTTACAGTCGTCGAGATCACACGTTGGACGATATATTCATTCATGTTCGATTTATAGGTATTGATTGAAGAGATTCTCCAGCTTTGTTGGCCGGGATTGATTTCCATTCTCACATTCTCACATTTTCACACTTCTCACTTTCTCGCCCTCTCATTTTCCCAGTGCTCGTTGTTGTTATCCTGTTACTTTAATATTTCGGGACGTATTGGAAGGTCTTTGAATAGGGTATAAGCCAAA
>JAQIBQ010000296.1 GCA_027859005.1 Prolixibacteraceae bacterium
ACACTTGCCCAAAACATTCCCAATCCGTTTAACCAAAGCACAAAAATAAACATGTATTTGCCTTCTGAAATTACAAAAGCAATACTTTATGTTTATACCATGCAAGGTGCTCAAATTGATCAGTTTGAAATATACGAAAGAGGTGATACCTTTACTACTATTGAAGGCCATAGCCTAAATGCCGGAATGTACCTTTATACACTTATTGCCGATGGCAAAGAGGTGGATACCAAAAAAATGATTTTAACGAAATAACTTCTTTCCAATGCATAAACTAATAATTACCATAATATTTGTACTTGCTGTTTCATCTCAACTTTTTTCACAGGAATATAAATACGTTCCTTTTCCCAATTCTGGGGCAGTATGGAGTGAAATGTATTCTTCGGAAGAAACAATGGTTGTTTATGAGCGATTTACAATACCAGGTGAAGACACGCTTATTAATGATATTTCGTACAAAAAACTCTACATTTTTTACGACAATACCTTCAATAAAAGCAAATCCATTTATATTGGTGGAATTCGTGAAGATGAACACAGAAGGGTCTATTTTAAAGGAGATTCTGTTATCCATCACGATAAACCTTTTTGGATTAGTCCTCCACCTATGGATGAAATATTGTTATATGATTTCTCACTTGAAATTGGAGATACAACTTATTTAACCATTAGTCCATCGGATTCAATTGCAACTATTGTACAGGATATTGACACTATGCTGTTTGGAAATACTTTAAGAAAGGTTTTCTACCTAAGCTACAATGTTGAGTGGATTGAAGGAATTGGTAATGCAAGAGGCCTACTTTATTCATCAGGGGACATTCCTATAGGTGGACAACATGGCTATTTAATCTGCTTCATCCAGAATGATATAGTCCTTTATCATTACGATTATTACGACAATTGTTTCCCTTCAACACTTAGTGCCGATATTAAACAAATGAATCCTGAAATTTCAGTTTGTTCCACCCCATTAGAACATAATATTCAATTCAAATGGGGCAACTGTAATATTAACAGGATTGAAATATTTGATGTTCAGGGATCATTAGTCGATGAAATGAATATAAGCAACAATTCAAACGAAGCAAATTATCCAACAGAGCGGATGCAATCGGGCATTTACATATATAGGGCAAAGGGCTCAAATGGGTACTCCCAAACCGGAAGGTTTGTTGTGGAATAATTTAATCACTTATTCAACATTAAAATTTTACTATTATGAAAATAATTCAAAATAAATATAGCTATGTAGCTATGTAGCTATTACTTAGCATCAATAGCCTTTATGGACAAATCAACCATCAGGTTTCCTTTAATAAAGATTATTCACTTGAACTGAAGACACTTGGTGACGGTAATTTCTATAACCAGCTTAATGTTCCGGGTCTTTCATTTATCGACAGCATTGGGTATCCTGCCTTGCCTGTTAAATACATCAACCTGCTAATACCGGCTAACAGCGAAACAACAGGAATTGTTATAAACAAAGTACAAAAGCAGACAAAAAAGCTTGACTACCTTATTGCACCTGTTCAATATCCAGAACCGACAGGAGATGGAGACAATCACGAATTTGTTAAACCCGATGCAAATAAATACAATTCTGATTGTTTGTGTCCATCAACCTGTGTGCAAATAACCGGTCAAAACTCTTTTCGGGGTAACCGCATTGTTACTTTAGCCATATATCCTTTTCAATACAATTCGCTTAAAAATAAGTTGGAAGTCATTTCATTGGTCGATTTTACTTTAACAACCAAATCTATTGACGGAAAAGTAATGACTAATCAGGTAGAAATTGAAGAAAACAGTATTACAGGTAAAGTACTAAAAAGTATAGTTGACAATAAAGGAGATATTAAAAAGTATGGAGTTCAACACCAGAAAAAAGAATCATCAATATCAACGACCATTACTAATGAAAAAACACTTAAAAGCGCCACTGCAACAACTAGTATTTCAGTAAATGCCGACTACGTTATAGTTACCAGTGAAACACTGGCATCCGCATTCAACGAATTTATTGACTGGAAGAAACGAAAAGGTATCAAAGTAGAACTGGTTACAATACAGGATATCTATAAAAATTATAGCGGGGATTTGATCTCTGGAATTACCGATAATGCAGGGAAATTAAGACAATTTTTATGCGATGCTTACGATGAAGGAGATGGGATAGATTATGCACTGTTGGCCGGTGACAACTCAAATCTACCAATTAGGTATGGATATCATTCAAATTCATCATCAGACAATGATTATATAATTCCAACCGATTTGTATTTTTCTGATTTTGATGGAGATTGGAAAGTAGATACAGATACCCGTTATGGTGAACCGGCAGATAATGTTGACTTTAATCCTGAAATATTTGTGGGCCGGATAATGGTCACCAATGAAAATGAAGTAAAAAACTGGACAAAAAAAGTAAAAAAGTATGAGTTAAATCCAGGCAATGGGAATTATTCATATCTCACAAAAGCTTTTTTTACAGAATCAGATGATTTACAGCAGGGGAATCAGGCAAAATATATTCTGGACAGGATACCATGGATTACTACAGATACTATTGTATTTAGAGAAGAAGGTGGCTACAATACAACAACAACTCCAACTTTCCCTACCGGAAATGATGTAATTGATGAGTTCAATAACCATTATGGATTGTGCAGTTTTATGGGGCATGGAAGACCAGCCGGTGTTGGTGCTGCAACAATAGGACTAAACGATAATATTACTAATTCAAAATATGTTGTAAGGGCTTTCGAAAATGGACCCAGTAACAGCTTATGGATTAATGAAAGTGGAAATGGGTATGATAATATGACGAATACCGATTACCCATCAATCAATTATTCTATTTCGTGTACAACAATGCCCTTTGATGATTATGAATATCTCAGTTCAAATAGCGAAAGAAATATGGGGGAAAGTTATACTTGCATTAGTAATGGAGGAGGTCCCGCTTATCTCGGAAATACAAGAGTAGGATGGGTTGGCGATTCATATCTGCTCTTTGAACAATTTATTAATGCAATGAATGATAGTTCCTTTTTTAATATTGGTATTGCAGAAGCAAAATCAAAATTTTGGTATAATGATCGATATCTTCGATTTTCTCACAACCTGCTTGGTTGCCCCGAAACGGAGCTATGGACAGCAACACCAACGCTATATAGCAGTGCAACAGTAAGCCAAAGCAGTACTAATGTAACGGTAAATACAGGAGGTGTTAGTAATTCCAGAATTTGTGTAATGAGTGCATTGGATAATGGAGCTAGTTATTATAGTGTGAAGGAAAACTATACTTCGTATACTTTTCCTAACATAACTATGCCTTATTATGTAACCATAACAAAACACAATAAAATCCCCTACCTTAAAAACTTAACAACCGTTTTATTAGAGGATAAAACCTTTAATTCAAACGCTTATATTAGTTGCCAAACTTTATCAGCTGGGTACAGTGTCGATCCAAATCATACGCCCAATGGAAATGTAATTATTGCCAGCGGGGCAAGTGTAACCTTCGATGCCACAGGGGATGTTCTTCTAGATAACGGCTTTGAAGTTGAGTTAGGTGCAACATTTGAAGTCAAGTAAATTATTAAAGGATGCCATCCCTCAAAAAAGGATGGCATCCCTAATTCACTAATGACCATTGCCTAATGACTTTCCCCTACAAATAATCCTCAATAGGAGCGCAGGTACAAACCAAATTTCTATCGCCATAAGCATCGTCAACACGAGTTACCATTGGCCAGAATTTATTTTCGCGAATCCAATCTAACGGGAATGCTGCTTTTGTCCGTGGATAGGCATGCTTCCAATCGTCAACCACAATCATATCTTGCGTATGTGGTGCATTTTTCAAAACATTATCGGTCTTGTCTGCAACACCATTTTCAATGTCTTTAATTTCGTCAAAAATGGTATTCATGGTTTCAATAAAGCGATCGAGTTCGTATTTCGATTCACTTTCAGTAGGCTCTACCATTAAGGTACCGTGAACTGGAAACGAAAGCGTTGGCGCATGGTAACCATAGTCCATCAAACGTTTGGCAATATCCAACTCGGTAATACCCGATGATTGTTTCAAATGTCGGCACTCTAAAATCATTTCGTGCCCTACTCTACCCTTCTCGCCAGTATATAAAATTCCGTAGTTATCTTTCAAGTAATGGGCAATGTAGTTGGCATTCAAAATAGCCACCTCAGTCGCTTTACGCAAACCATCGCCACCCAACATTTTAATATAGCCATAGGTAATTGGCAATACCGAAGCACTTCCCCAAGGAGCGGCAGAAACTGCATGTAAACCTATATGACCGTTATTCATTACCGAATGCGAAGGTAAAAATTCAACCAAATGTTTAGCAACAGCAATGGGACCAACACCTGGACCACCTCCGCCATGAGGAATAGCAAATGTTTTATGCAAATTCAAATGGCAAACATCGGCTCCAATCACTCCCGGGTTGGTAATTCCTACCTGGGCATTCATGTTGGCACCGTCCATGTAAACCTGTCCGCCATGAGCGTGAATAATTTCACACACCTCAACCACCGATGCTTCAAACACTCCGTGGGTTGATGGATAGGTAATCATCAAAGCCGCCAAATCATCTTTGTGTTCCTCAGCTTTTTGGCGCAAAACTTCCACATCGATGTTCCCTTTTTCGTCGCAAGGAGTAACCACTACATCCATACCTGCCATTACTGCGCTTGCAGGGTTAGTGCCGTGTGCCGACGAAGGAATCAAGCAAACTTTACGATGACCTTCGTTCCTACTTTTATGGAATTCTTGAATTACCATTAAACCGGCATACTCTCCAGCAGCGCCTGAGTTCGGCATCAAACTCACATCGGCTAAACCCGTAATTTTGGAAAGATCGCGTTTCATCTCTTCCATCATTATTTGGTAACCTTTGGCTTGATTTTTTGGAACAAAAGGATGAATGCCGTTGAATTCAATCCAACTCAATGGCAACATTTCGGTTGCAGCATTCAGTTTCATGGTACACGATCCCAATGAGATCATTGAATGGGTTAACGATATATCGCGGTTTTCTAATTTTTTGATGTAACGAACCATTTCGGTTTCGGAACGGTAGCGATTAAATACTTCCAATTGCAAATATTCACTTTTACGGGTAAAAGCTGAATCGATGAAACGTTGTTGAGGATAATCTGTAAATTCAGGAACATTTCGGTTTGCTGCTTTAGCAAACACTTCCAATATCCAGTTGATATCTTCCACATTGGTTGTTTCATCAATACTCAAACCAACTTCATCGTTATCGAAATAGCGGAAATTCATTTTTAAATCGAGCGACAACCACTCAATATCTTCCATTTTTACATGGCGCGGTAAAGAAAAACGAATGGTATCGAAATAGTCTTCGTTTTGTTGCTTATACCCTATTTTTTCAATTTCTTCTGATAAGAAAGCAGCAATAGTATGTATTCGAGCTGCAATTGAATAGATTCCTCGTGGACCGTGATACACAGCGTAAAAACCAGCCATTGTTGAAAGCAAAGCCTGCGCAGTACAGATATTTGAAGTTGCACGTTCGCGTTTAATATGTTGCTCACGTGTTTGAAGTGCCATACGTAAAGCACGGTTTCCACTGGCGTCTTTTGTTACTCCAATTATCCGACCCGGCATGCTACGCTTAAACTCATCTTTTGAAGCAAAAAAGGCAGCATGCGGTCCACCATATCCCATCGGAACACCAAATCGTTGAGTACTTCCAAAACAGATATCGGCTCCCCATTCGCCTGGAGGAGTTAGCAAAGCCAAACTTAATAAGTCGGCAGCTACAGCAACTTTACACTCATTTTTATGTGCCGTTTCAACCAAAGCCTTGTAATCTTCAATATTTCCAATGGAATTGGGATATTGAATTAGAACGCCAAACACCTGCTCGTTAAAACCAAATTCTTTGTAGTTTTCAACTTTCAATTCAATGCCCAAAGGTTCGGCTCTTGTAATAAGCACATCTAAGGTTTGAGGCCAAATTTTTTCGTCCACCAAAACAACATTGGCATTTCCTTTTTTCTGAGCACGTGATCGAGTATTGTACATCATAACCATAGCCTCTGCAGCAGCCGTTGCTTCGTCGAGCAAGGATGCATTGGCTAAAGGAAGCGCAGTAAAGTCGCAAACCATGGTTTGGAAATTCAATAAAGCTTCTAATCGGCCCTGTGATATTTCTGCTTGATAAGGTGTGTATGAAGTATACCAAACCGGATTTTCAAGTACATTCCGCAGAATAACTGCCGGTGTTATAGTATCGTAATAACCCATACCGATGTAAGTATTGAATACCTTATTCATCTGGGCTAAATCGTGTATTTTCCGATAATACTGACGCTCCGTTAAACCCTTTTCCATTTTAAGGGGCTCCTTTAAACGAATGTTGTTGGGAACTGTTTGATCGATCAACTCTTCCATTGATGATACTCCAACAATTTTCAACATTTCATCAATTTCATTTGCTCGTGGACCAATGTGGCGCCATCCGAATTTATCGTTTTTAATCACGTCTTAAGTATTATGAAGTTTATATTTTTTTTTACAAAAATAAGCGCAGTTTTCAATCAAATTTATGATTTATATCTTCTTGAATCAATCTTGTCCTAAATAAATTTGGCGCTTCGCCCAAACCCGACTTCCTTTTTTGTCTTAACACAAAAAACGAAGGAAAAAAAGTCAAGGCTCCCTTTAAAATAACTTATTTATTTATCGAAATTTTAAGTGCGGCCGGGTGATCTTCTCACTAGCTCGAAGCTTCCCGGTCTTTCTAAAGATTTCAATAAAACATAAGACCATTTTAAATGAGGCCAATCATGCATTCTAAAAAACAAAACTTTTAAACTCGTTTGTAACCGATAATATACTCACTTCTTTCAACATGTAAAAGTTTAAGCCAATCGTCTATCACGCTATTTTCTTGAATCAATCTTGTAAAAAAGGATTGTTTGTTTTTTCATAAGCAATGGTTGTTGATGGTCCATGTCCGGGGTATACAACAACGTCGTTTGGCAATACGAAAAGTTTATTTTTAATTCCTGACAGAAGCAAATCATGATCACCTTGTTCAAGATCGGTACGTCCAATACTGCCTTTAAATAATACATCACCAGCAATAAGTACTTTACCTTCTTCACTGTAAATACATAAACTTCCGGGTGAATGACCAGGAACATGAATGGCTTTCATTTGAATGTTTCCAAATTCAATAACATCACCTTCTTTTAACTCGACATCTGGAATTCGAATAGGCTTAACAGGTATACCAAACATAGCACCTTTTGCTGGTGCATTTTCGACTAAAAAATTATCACCAGGATGCGCTTCCCACTTTAGGTTCCATTCTTTACGACAATCTTCCACACCGAATATATGATCGAAATGACAATGTGTATTGATAAGCTTTACGGGCTTCAGATCATTTGCAGAAATAAAACCCTTTAGTTGTTCAAATTCGGCATCGGAAAAACAACCAGGATCGATTATGGCACATTCGCCAGTATGTTCATCGTAAACGACAAAAGTATTCTCCTGTACAGGATTGAATGCAAAAACTTCTATTCTCATATTATTTTGTTAAAGGTTGATTGTACAAAGTAACAAGAAAACTTAATTCGTACCATTTAACAAAGGAACGAACGCAAAGTTCCCGTAATGTTGTTCATCAAATTCATTTTCATCAACCCGTGTAATCACTTTCATAATTTGGTGATCGCCATTATCAACTGGAATAACTAATCGTGCGCCAATTTTAAGTTGATCGAGTAAATCTTGAGGAACAAAAGGAGCACCAGCGGTAACAATTATCCCATCGAAGGGTCCATAAGTAGGTAAGCCTTTGTAACCATCGCCATAAAAAAATCTAGGATGATAGCCTATTGAGGGAAGTAGCTGTTGTACTTTCACATATAATTCTTGCTGACGTTCAATGGTATATACAAGTGCACCCAATTCAACTAAAACAGCGGCCTGATAACCAGATCCTGTACCAACCTCCAGTATTTTATCATTTGGCTTTACCTGCAACAATTGCGATTGAAAAGCAACAGTGTATGGTTGAGAAATAGTTTGACCTGCTCCTATAGGAAAGGCTTGATCTTTATAAGCAAAGTTCACAAAGCCACTTTCCATAAATAAATGACGAGGAATATTTCCAATAGCGTTCAAAACATTCTGATTAGAAATTCCTTTCGAAACAATGGTTTCAACCAATCGTTTACGCATTCCTTTGTGTAGCAGTGAGTCGTTCATCAACAAATTATTCAATTTCTTCAAAATTAATCGATATGCCGAAAAAAATAGAATTCATTTCAATAATCTTAAAAATTATTCTTTACATAGTACAAAAACCATTGATTTTTACGAATTTGGATGTATGATTCGAAGTTTGATTATTGGCACCGAGCAAAAAATCGATCTTTACTTAAGATTAATTTCTCAATTGAACTATTTTGGCGAAACCCAAAAAATGGTTCTTAAAAATAATGAAAAGCCTCCATCCGATTATTTTTATGAATTATTTGATGCCATCTTTATTGTAAGTTCTATCCCTAATCCATTTCAATTTTTTGAAGATCGAATCAAATCACAATGCAAACTCTACCTTGTTGACCAACCCACATTATCAATTGCCGAATTAAATGAGCTTGATAAGCTAAACGCAGAATCAGGCAATCTTTTATACATAGAGGTTGTAGAACTTCAGCATCCACTTGTACAAGATTTCATCTCTACAAATGGCAGTCATTTAATGTTCCGATATAACAAAAGTATAAACAATAGAAAAAGCATTCGCACAACCCTTTTAAATGCAATCTGCTTCTTATCAATTCTGTCGCCAATGCAAGTGAAAAAAATTGACATTAACAGCATAGAAACCACTCAAGATGAAAGACCAGTTCTAAAAATAAGGTTAAAATTGTTCGATAGCTCAATTGCCTATATTATAATAAAATTTGAATCAAAGAATGAACATAGCATCCTTATTGAAACAAAAGATGGGAGTTTCACTTTTAATTTTACTGAAAAATACCTAGAAAATATATATGGTAAGAAATTCAGATGCGATTTAATAACTGATGATGAATTAATCCTTAAATCGCTAGAATCATTTGCTTTGCATATAATACTAAACAATAATCCCACATTCTCCTTTCATCATTACTGCCTGGCAATCATACCACTAATGAAGATCGAAAACATTTTACAAAATAGCTTCTGATATTTTCGATAAAAAAAGTAGTTTTGCGCACAATATTATAA
>JAQIBQ010000299.1 GCA_027859005.1 Prolixibacteraceae bacterium
TTAACTATGAATATTTGTTTCGGACCCCCTGTTTTACAACACCTTAAAACAGTAAAGATTAAAAATAATAATCTATTTATTTCTTTCATTATTCCATTCCTATTCGCTCACTCTAAAATTCATTTGGGATAAGATTTCATCATTATTTTTAAATTGAGTATTTTATATATTTTTGTAAAAATGCGAACATCATAAAAATGACAAGAAAGGTACTCTATTTAAGAACAGTTTTTTGGTTCAACTTACAATCTGGAGGATCAGTTGGTCACACTTCAGGAGCTATAAATGGTCTCAATAAGTTGTCCGAATTAAAAGTTATATCAAACGATCAATTAAAAGGAGTTAAAATTCCTATTATCCTGATCAAACCACTCAGAATTAAAATATTACCTGAAGGATTTAATGAATTACTCTATAATTTTAAAATAAAAAAACAACTTGCTTCACACTTAAAAAAAACAGACATTATTTATCAACGCTTTTCCGGGTTTTCATTTTTAGGTTGTCAACTTGCCATTAAATACAAGAAATATTTTATTCTCGAATTCAATTCATCCGATGTTTGGAAGTTAAAAAACTGGACAGCGGGTAAAAATATTTTTCAACGGTTTTTAAAAATGTTAGTTAAAAGAGTCTTATTTCTGCCAATTGTAAAAAGAATTGAAAAATACAACCTCACAAATGCCTCAATGATCGTTGTGGTTTCAGAAGTATCAAAAAAACAACTGTTAAAACGAGGAATACCCGAATCTAAGATTCTAATTAATCCAAACGGCGTAGATACTGAACAATATAATCCTGGCATTTCAGGAGATCCTGTCAGGGTTCTCTACTCAATAAAAAAAACACAAACAGTATTTGGGTTCATAGGAACTTTTGGTCAGTGGCACGGGGTCTTAGAAATGGCACAGGCAATCGTATTGTTTTATACTAAATACAAAGGCAAGCATGTGAAATTTCTGCTCATCGGAAATGGTGTTCTATTTGAACAAACAAAAAAAATCATTTCGAAAGCAGGATTAAATAAGCATGTGATTTTTACAGGTCAAATACCTCAGGATCAAGGCCCAATACACTTGGCAGCCTGCGATATTTTACTCTCTCCACATATTCCCAATCCCGATGGAACTGAATTCTTTGGCAGCCCTACCAAATTATTTGAATACATGGCAATGGGAAAAGCAATCATTGCCAGCGATCTTAATCAAATTGGCTTGGTTTTAAAACACCAGGAAACTGCAATTTTGGTTAACCCTGGCGATATTGAGGAATTAAGTCAATCCATGTTATCTATTTTAAATAATCAGGAACAAATTCTAAATTTGGGTACTAATGCCCGTTTGAAAGCATTAAAGGAGCACAGTTGGGACAAGCATGTAATAAGAATTCTAGAAAGGATAAATAATGATTGATAAAGAAACCATTCAATACATACGGAAACAGCCCTTAACGAAAATTTTTCAACGACTAACCATACTCGTTGTCAATAAAATCAACCGAATATTAAAAATCGAACAAAACAAAAAACTCGAAATACCATCTAATTATTCCTTCCCTGAGATAAAATTTCGTTTCGTTGAAGCTGAAAAAATTGATCTTTCAGGTTTAGACAAACAGGTCATCGATTTTCATATCCAACATTATCTGGATCACCAGATTGATCTGCTTGGATCGGGTTGGATAAAACACAGTTATCAATCAACAGCACTTGGCATCGAAAAGATCAGCTATTCGTCTCCGGAGTTTAGTTCTTTAAACAAAGAAGACCTTCTCAAATATGCTGTTCCTGACTCTTCACTTGAAAATTCAACAAAGATTTGGTCAATGTTGAGCCCTCAATACATTCCAATCGATTGGCAGCGTGATTACAAATCGGGATATCGATGGTTTGGTCAATTATCTTCTAAAATTCAACGAAATAATTTACCAATTGGTGCAGATTTAAAAGCACCATGGGAGCTCAGTCGAATGCAATTCTTACCTCAACTTGCTTCGTTCGCCACCTCTTCAATCGAAAACAGAGAAAAGATTCTTCTTGAGTTTAAAAATATCGTACTTGATTTTATTGCGGTCAATGTGCCAGGATTTGGCGTAAACTGGGAATGTACTATGGACGTTGCTATCCGCGCAACAAATATTTTAGTTGCTTACGATCTTCTACGACAAATAGATCAATGGAACATTTTATCGAATGATTTTAAATCCATCCTAAAAAAAAGCATCTTCGAACACGGTCTTTTTATTGTGAACAACTTGGAATACAGTCCAATCATCACATCAAACCATTACCTTTCAAACATCTGTGGCCTGCTTTTTATTTCTTCTTATCTCGATGAAGACAAATACACTAACGCCTGGCTGGCCTTCTCAATTCAGGAAATTCTAAACGAAATTCCAAAACAGTTTTATCCCGACGGCAGTAATTTTGAGGCCAGTACATCGTATCACCGTTTAAGTAGTGAGATGTTTTTATATTCATATGCATTAATGACAAGAATTATTGAAAAGAAGAAACATATTTTCAACAATATTGAAAAAATAAAATGGCCTGTAAAACCTTCAATTGAATGGAACCAGATTTCAAAAATTCCAAGTAAAATTTCGGAACATAAACTTCAAGACCAACTCTTTAAAATTGGAAAATTCACAAGCGATCTTATTAAACCAAACGGAGAGATCCCTCAATTTGGAGATAACGACAGTGGCCGCTTCATAAAATTTTCTCCTGTGGGAAACTTCATGTCCAATGAAAAAGCCGAAAAGAACTACCACAATCTAAAAGGTTATACCTCACACATTGGAGAATCCAATCAAGATGCATATTTCGATGAAAATATTTTAAACCACAAACCACTTCTAGCCGCCTATGCCGGGATTTTCGACCATGATGTTTTCAATACCTTTTCCGAGGAATTTCCACTTGAAAAAAGCATCGTTAATGCATTGTACAGAAGGCAAATCACCAAAGTGACACCTGCAACAAAATTTTCTCCGACTGTTTATGTACCAAGCATTAATAAACTCCCTTATTCGAAAACCTTCACCTACCATTTTGAGAAACCAATTGAAGCCGACAAACTCGAATTCACTATTTACGAAGATTTTGGCTTAGCTATTTTTAAGGAAATGGATGCCGACTTCTATTTATCAGTATTTTTTGGAGAAAATGGTCAAAACGGCTTGGGAGGTCATTCTCACAATGATAAATTATCTTTTGAATTGTATCAAAACGGAAATAACATTGTTGTCGATCCTGGAACCTATTTGTACACACCATTCCCTGAAATCAGGAATAAATACAGAAGTGTATACGCCCATAATTGCCCAATCCACAACCATCAGGAAATCGATGATTTTAAACCAGGCAGAAAGGGAGTTTTCAGACTCTTCAACATGCACTCCTGTCAAGTATTAAACATTTCAAAACATGGGATTAAACTATTATTGGAATATAAAAAAGTGAAACACATCAGGGAGTTCCGAATCGAAACTTCAAAGCTTTCGATTATTGATCACAGTGACACTAATTTTGAACAGAACTTTTTTTTAGAAAATAAATATTCAAATGGA
>JAQIBQ010000320.1 GCA_027859005.1 Prolixibacteraceae bacterium
TTTATTGAGTCAGGGTTTTTTTTGTTAAATATTTTCCTGAAAACTTCTTTTGATTCTTATTCATGAATAATCAAATCTATTTTATTAAAATTATCCAGTTCAATAATAATTTCACGTATTTTGCGTTGTTAAATAAATTGGGACGGCAATGATGGTGCAAAAAATATTAGCTTTTATAAAAGAATACTCGTTTTACATATTTGCTATAGCATTAGTTGCAAGCTTTCCCTTTTCCGAATCACTTATTAGTATTTCTGTAGGTTGGATATTTCTTCAAGCATTTTTAACAGGCAATTATAAATATAAACTCAATGTGTTGTTCTCCGATCGAACGTTGTGGGCTTTACTTGCTGTATTTTTTGTTTATCTTATTGGCTGTTTGTTTTGTCGTGACTGGGAAACAGGTCTTTACGAATTGAGGAAAACTATGTTTTGGATAATCATTCCAATAGGTGTTGCAAGCGCTCGTAAAATAAATGAAAAACAGTTTTGGACCCTCCTTTTCATATTTGTTGTCTTTGTTACATTATCTACGTTTGTTGCTGCAGTTAAAATTATTTTTCAAGAAAAATTTTATATTACCGATATTCGTGATGCTTCATTTGTTTCACATGTTTCGTTTTCATTTCAAATTATATTCTCTCTATTTATACTTATTTATGGAGTGCTAATCCGTCCTTATTTGTTTCGGAAAATCAAACCGCTTTTAGTAATTGTTTGGGGAGTATGGTTGGTTGTATATTTAGTAATGCAAAAATCCTTAATTGGAATTATTTCTTTTTATGCTTCAGGATTAATTATTGTTTTATGGACTATAGGCTTGTTTGAAAGTAAAAATAAAAGAAAAATACTTCGATACATTGCCAGCCTATTTTTATTGCTGCCTTTTATTTATCTGGGATATGTAGCTATGAAGTTTCAAGAGGTTAAAGATGAAATGCCATTGAAAGAACAAATGCATACTGTAAATGGTAATCCTTATTCTTTTAAATTTGAAAATAAACAGAGAGAAAATGGGCATTATGTTCATTGGTTTATTTGCAAACGAGAACTTGAAGAAGCTTGGCATAATAAAACCAATTTGTCGTTAAACGACAAAGATGCCGCAGGGTATCGAATTTATTATACACTTATACGATACCTTACAAGTAAGGGCTTGAAAAAGGATGCCCAAGGAGTAAATGAACTTACGGAGAAAGATATTGAGAACGTATTAAATGGAGTTTCAAATCATATTTTTGTAGATAAAAAATATTCACTTTACCCTCGTATTTATCAAACATTTTGGGAAATTGAAGAGTATACAAATACTGGTAATCCCAACAATCAATCCTTATCGCAACGCATTGAATACGTAAAAGCTGCCTACCATATTATTAAGCATAATATATGGGGGATTGGCACAGGTAATTATAAAATCGAATTTGCAAAAGCATACAATGAGATAAATACCAAGCTAAAACCAGAATTTAGGTTTCATGTACACAATCAGTATTTAGGGTATATGGTTAAATTTGGGTTTTTAGGCATGTTTATTATCTTGGCTCTGCTTATCTTTTCTATATACAATAAGCATCAATTTCGAAATATTTTAATGCTAGCATTACTTGTTATTTTGTTTGTTTCTAATTTTGGTGAAGCAATATTGGAAACACATGTTGGACTTACATTTTTCTTGTTTTTTATCTCTATATTCATTTGGCATTCTCCCGATGAACTTTCCAAATCATTAAATAAACGTAAGACAAAATAGTTATGTTTGTCAATGTGGCAGCATTCGTTTTTTTAAATTAAAGTTTACCCTTTTAATTAAAATGGACAGCTATTCAGTATGTTATACTTTATTCTATTCATATCTCATTTTTAATTATCATGTATAAATTAGTTGGATTAATGTTTGACAGTATTTACAACAATTATTTGATCGATTAATAACATTATTTTGCCGATTATAAAGCAAAAGCGTGAAGATGAAATTTTATATTTGATACTAAATTAAAAACATAATAAAAAGCACATGAAAAAGTCAGTAATAGCACTCTTGGTCGTTGGAATAGTTATTTTAATATTCTTCGGAAGTTTTAAAAAATCATATAATAATATGGTCGCCATGGACGAGGGGGTATCTGCTCAATGGTCACAGGTTGAAAACGTATATCAGCGAAGAGCAGATTTAATTCCAAACTTAGTAAATACAGTTAAAGGATATGCTGCACACGAACGTGAAACGCTAGAAGGTGTTATTAATGCACGTTCAAAAGCAACACAGGTAACTATCGATCCATCGAATTTAAATGCTGAGTCCTTGCAAAATTTCCAGCAGGCTCAATCGGGTTTAAGTTCTGCATTAAGTCGTTTAATGGTAGTAATGGAAAGATATCCTGATTTAAAAGCCAATGAAAATTTCCGGGATTTACAAGCTCAACTCGAAGGAACTGAGAATAGAATAGCAGTAGAACGCAGGAAGTTTAATGAGTCTGCTCAAACCTATAACACTACTATACGTAAGTTTCCTCAAACTATAATTGCCAACATGTTTGGATTTGAGAAGAAAGCATATTTTGAGGCCGAAAAAGGAGCAGATAAAGCACCTGAAGTTCAATTTTAACAATGAAAATTATGTCGAATATTAAAACATATTTTACCAAGGAGCAGAAGAAAGAAATTGAAACTGCAATTCAAACAGCCGAACTAAATACATCTGGTGAGGTACGAGTTCATATAGAAAATAAATGCACAGAAAGTGAGTTAGACCGAGCTTCTTATTGGTTTTCTGAGTTGAAAATGCACAAAACAGAACAACGCAATGGTGTACTGTTTTATATGGCACTTGAAGATAAGAAATTTGCCATTTTAGGCGATATTGGAATTAATAAGACCGTCGAAGAAAACTTTTGGGATGACACCAAAAATTTGATGCTCGACTTTTTTAAAGATGCTAAGTTTGCACAAGGCCTAACAGTTGGAATAATAC
>JAQIBQ010000375.1 GCA_027859005.1 Prolixibacteraceae bacterium
GAAACACAACTTGAAGTCCTTCAACAAGAGTCGCTTTACAAAATCGACAATTGGTGCATGCACTACGAAGAAAAAATTCGACAATTAGGTGGAATTGGTTTCTTTCTTGGAGGGATTGGTCCAGATGGACACATCGCTTTCAATACAAGGGGAAGCGATCACAATTCTACCACCAGGCTAACAGCTACCAATTTTGAAACACAGGCAGCATCGGCATCCGATTTAGGAGGCATCGAAATATCCCGAAACAGGCTGGTAATAACCATTGGATTGGGAACAATCACTTTTAACCCCAAAGGAGTGGCTTTAATTTTTGCCGCTGGTGAGGCCAAAGCAAGCATTGTGAAAAATGCAATTGAAAATGAAGCGAACATTATCTATCCGGCTACTGTTTTATATCGTTTGCCCAATGCACGGTTTTATTTGACCGAAGGGGCTGGCTATCTCCTAAATGATAGTCAGCAGAAATATTACCATAAATCGGATTGGACCTTTGAAAAAACAGAAAGGGTGATTTATGAGTTATGTGAGAAAATCAATAAATATGCCCATCACCTTACCCTCAACGATCTTAAGAACGATCAATTTGCCCGACTCATCCCCAACCTTTCGCTCGACGTGGTTAATGAAGTAGTAAAGGCAACCAAACTGAAAATTGAAAAGGGTTTAGCTAAAACAAAACAGCAATCGTACTTGCATACAGGGCCTCATCACGATGATATCATGCTGGGCATTTTTCCAGTCATTATTCCACAATTGCGGGAGCCTACAAACAAGTTTCACTTTTCAGTTCTAACATCGGGCTTCACTGCAGTTACCAATCATTTGGTGATTGATTTGTTAAAATCAACCAAGCAATTTATTGATGAAGGGCGAATTGAAATGATCAATTATCCCAATTTTTTTGAGAAAGGTTATAAATTCAAATGGGATAAAGATGTTGCACACTACCTCAACCAGGTTGCTGTTGGCAATAAGACAAATCAGTTACGAGGCATTTGCCATCGGATAACCCGAACCCTAGTTGCAATATATAAGATAAAAACAACTGAAGAACTCACACATCAGATCGACACATTAATTGAGATACTTACAAAAAGCTACGATGGTCAAAAAAACGACCCCGACATGCAACGCTTAAAAGGAATGATCCGAGAGTTTGAAGAAGAGTTGGTGTGGGCACATTATGGCGTTCAAACTAAATCTATTGAACATTTACGCCTGGGCTTTTATACTGGGGATATATTTACTGAAGCCCCCGAAAGGAAACGTGATGTTGAACCGATTCTTAAGATGCTACGTAAAGTACAACCAACCATTATCAGTTTAACCTTCGACCCCGAAGGTTCAGGACCCGATACCCATTACAAAGTATTACAGGCTACTGCAGAAGCCATCCGCCAATGGCAAAAAGAAAAAGACCTTTCTAAATTAAAAATTGTAGGTTATCGAAACGTTTGGTACAGATTTGCTCCTTCTGAAGCTAATGTTTTCACCCCTGTATCATTAAATTCGATAGCAGTTTTAAACAGCTCATTTCAAAACTGCTATATAAGTCAAGTAAATGCATCATTTCCAAGCTATGAATTCGATGGAACTTTCAGTAAACTATCACAAAACATTTGGGTTGAACAGTTTAAAAAGGTTCAATTAATTCTAGGCAAGGAATTCTTCTATGAAAATTTAAGCCCAAAAATGAGAACCACTCATGGAATGATTTTTCATAAAGAAATGACTCCTGACGAATTTTTTATCCATGCCCGTAAACTTGAAAAAAGCATGGAGGGTTTTTGAAAAACATAATGACTAGAAACGATTCTCTATTACTTCCAGCTTTTTAACTTAAAACCTTTCACCGAATAAAATAAAATGAAAAGATAAAGCGGAATCAATACCCAATAAGCTAGCTGCGAACTGTAAACATCAGACAGTTTCCCCCAGAGTAATGGCAGTAGTGCTCCACCGGAAATAGCCATAATTAATAAAGCTGAACCAGTATTTATAAACTTACCAAGATTGTTCAAAGCAAGTGGCCAAATAGTTGGCCAAACCATTGCATTTGCTAATCCAAGAAGTGCTATAAAAATGACAGAATAAATTCCACTGGTAAAAATAGCACCAAAACTGAAAATTAAGCCGAGAATTGCTGATGCTTTTAAAGCGAAATGTTGGGTGATGTATTTTGGAATAAGTGCTATGCCCAATAGGTACCCAAATACCATACAAAACATGGTGTACGATGTAAATGCCTTTGCCGTATTCATTTCGATTCCCAACGATATGCCATATCTAATAATGGTATCACCAGCAATTACTTCAGCACCCACGTAAAAGAACAAGGCTAAAACCCCCAAAATTAAATGTGGAAATTGGATAATTGAAGACTTTCCCTCAATAGCATTTTTTTCTTCTTGTTCTTCAACTTCTACTTTTGGTAGTGGTGACAATTTGATGCCAATACCCATAACAACCAGAACTATAGTCATTATTGTGTAGGGATTGATTACCCTTTTTGCCAATTCGTCAAGTGCCAGTGATCGAGCTGTTTCGTCCAATATTTTTAGACTTTGAACAAAAGCATCGCCATCATTCAATATGTAGTAAGCCAAAATTAACGGAGCAATAGCACCTGCTAATTTATTGCAAATCCCCAAAATACTAATCCTTCGCGCCGCACTTTCCTTGGGCCCAATCACTGTAATGTATGGATTAGCAGCTGTTTGCAACAACGCCAGACCTGTTCCCATTACAAATAATCCCAGCAAGAAGAGTTCAAAAGCACGACTCATAGCGGCAGGAATGAATAGTAAGGTTCCTATTGCCATAATCCACAAGCCAATCATCATTCCATTTTTAAAACCTGATTTCCGAAGTACCCATGCCGATGGTAAGGCCATAATGGTATAAGCAATATAAAACGAAAAGGCTACAAACAAAGCTTGGAAGTCGGTGAGTTCACAAGCAATTTGAAGATATGGAATTAGTATTCCGTTAAGCCATGTAACAAAGCCAAATATGAAAAAAAGTGCGCCAATAATTAAAATTGGTAGGAAATAACTCTTTTTTGAATAATTTGCAGAAGATGAATTAGCCATTTAAAAATATTTAAGTTGTTCGTTGCTCCTCTAAGCGATCTAAAATATTGAAAAGAACTGATTAAATAAGTATAAATTAAAAATGTTTTAAATTAAATACAGAACACTAATTCTTCTCACCTCTCAATTATCTAATTCCAATTTGCCCTATTCAAATACAACTACAACACTAAGTATCTAAAAAACATAGGTTTAAAATTCCGAATGAAGTTCGATACTATAATTTGTTAGTTAATGAGCTTGAAAACGGAAGACATAATAAAAAAGTTTTACTGTTAATCATCTTGAAAATATCATTCTCAAAACAAAAGATTTATAGAAACTAAAGTAACTGCAATAAATTGAAAATCGCTGAAAGCAAATTGCAGGGTTTTAACCAGTAACGAGATAATAAACAAACCAATAAGAACATGGTATTTTTCAAAAGAAAAAATAAGGCTACATAAAAGACAACAAAACATAAACCTAATTCCGATAGAACGGAGGAAGCTCAGGGCTAACGGGGAAGCGACAATCAAAGAAGTAAAGTGTGAGAGGAATAAAAAATGGGAAAACTAGGATAAGAGAAATTAAACAAGCAACGTTATGCCTAAGTTTAACAT